>NZ_CP141184.1:3802500-3972500 GCF_035609205.1 Hymenobacter sp. GOD-10R | reverse complement strand
CCATTGCCCAATATTCCCTACTGCTGCCTCCCGTAGGAGTCTGGCCCGTATCTCAGTGCCAGTGTGGGGGATCACCCTCTCAGGTCCCCTAAGCATCGTCGCCATGGTGGGCCGTTACCCCGCCATCTAGCTAATGCTACGCAACCCCATCCACTACCAATAAATCTTTCCCAATTGCCTGATGCCAGGCTGCTGGTATATGCGGTATTAATCCGCCTTTCGGCGGGCTATCCCCCAGTAGTGGGTAAGTTGGTTACGCGTTACGCACCCGTGCGCCACTAGCGGTATTGCTACCGCCCGTTCGACTTGCATGTATTAGGCCTGCCGCTAGCGTTCATCCTGAGCCAGGATCAAACTCTCCATTGTATAATACTCTTAGCACCTGCCGAAGCAGGGCCGATGTCTTGTGCCACCCAACTCGTTGTAGAGTCAGGAGCTGCCAAGCGCTTGCTACCGACCTAGTTGCCTAGGCGGGCAGCCTTACCTGTTTGTCTTTTCCAATCACTCAAAGAACGGGCGGCGCGCCCAATCGGTGCGCCGGTGCAGAAGCGAGCAGCAAAGCTCTTTTCCGTTTGGGAGGGCAAAGGTACGAAGCGTTTTTCGTTGAACCAACTGCCCGCTTAACTTTTTTTTACTCCGCTACGTTAACCGGAGTACTATAACCGCTTCCAGCTGAAACGGGCTGCAAAGATACAAAATGATGTTAGTCTTTCGCAAGCACTACAAGAATTTTTTCAAAGTTGCTCTTACGTTTCCTCTGAGAGCCGATTGCTCATGAACGGGGTGCAAAAGTAGTAAACGCATTTAAGATTGCAAGAAGTGTCTCTACATTTTTTGTGAATCTACTCCAGTGAAGTACTATTAAAGCTTTACTTGAGCCCAGATGGGACAGTTTGGCCATTTCTGAATGTCTTTTTTTGGCTGATGGTTTTTCCATCTAGACCGAAGTACGTCCACACTCCAGTTTCCTTATTGTTACGGTAGGCACCTGTTACTTCTGCAGTGCCATCCTCTCTAAATTGCTTAAAAGGGCCTAGCTTGATGCCTTTTACGTAAGTGGTTTCCGCCTTGATTTTTCCTGATACATAATACTCTTGTCCAAGGCCTACTGGACGGCCATTTTCATAGGAAAGACGAGTTTGTATAGTTCCATTAGGATAATAAGTGAGTTTTTCTCCTGACAGTTTACCTGCTACGTAGGTCTCCTGACTTTGCACTTGTTTAGTAGCAGGGTAAAAAGTACGCCAGATACCAACGGGTAGGTTGTTTTTGAATTGCTGTTCTTGATGAACTCCTCCTTCGGGAAAATACGACGTGACTTTACGGTCGCGTGCCTGATTTGCATAGTCTGTCTCACGCTCGATTTTTCCTGACTCAAAGAAATCTTGGGCCTGACCAGTAAGCGTGCCATTACGGTATGTCATCTTACTGCGAATAGTTCCGCTTTCATAATAGGCTTTGGCAGGACCATCTAGGTTGCTGGTGCCACCTGCCAGAGACGTAGCACGTTTTGTAAGATCATCAGCTAAAGGGTTTGTTATACTACGACCTGTTAGAGCGGCAGCTACGTAATTCCCCTCAGTGCGAAGCTTACCAGACGGGTAATAGCTATGATAGCTACCGCGGCCAGCTTTATCGGCTAGAATCTCAGTCTCAACTTGACCATTATCATAGTATGTTTTGTAAGCGCCCGCCAATAGACCGCCCCGATAAGTAGCTTCACTTTGGAGTTGTCCATTAGGGTAGAAGGTTTTCACTGGGCCGTTTGCTTGGCCATTTTGATAAGTGATTTCAACTCTAGGTTTGCCAGACGGATACAATTCTCGGACTGCACCAGCCGGTTGACCATTGGTGAGAGTAGTTTCTAATTTTACTTCGCCATTGGGATGATAAGTCCGCAAGATGCCAGTAGGCTGGTCATTCTCGTAGGTACCTTCCTGCGCTACTTTCCCTGTCTCATAGTAGGTTTTGAACGGTCCCTGTCGAATTCCTTGTCGGTAGGTGACTTCTAGACGGCGTTGACCGCTCGGATGATACTCTACATATGCACTGTCTCGTTTGCCGCCAGCGTAACGGGTCTGGGATTCGATTTTGCCAGATCTATAAAAACGTTTGTATGATCCTTCCATTACTGTGTCAGCACCTACTATTGCTGAGTAAACTTCACGGATGCTAGTATTTGTGGAGTCTCGGTATGTGACGAAGCGACGCAACTTCTGCGCGTGGGTAATAGAAGAAGCACAGCAAACAAGTGAGAGCAGCAAGAACAAACGTTTCATGTAGATCAAAACGGGGAAAAGCGCCATAAAGTACGCTTTGTAGTTAACGGAAGGTGATAATTGGATAGGCAACAGGCTCAAGCCACTTATGCACATTTACTTAAGTTGACTAGGTAGAGCCTAATTGGAAAAGTAAGATGGAAAACATGCTAGTTAAAAATTAGTAAGCCAGACTAATTACTATATAAGAGTCGCGCCTTCTCTTGTAGCATAATAGCAGAAGCAATGAGCTACAGTCGCGCCAAACTAATTTGGCATGACTAGTTCTTTCACGTAGACACTAGTTATAGCAAGCGCTTGACAATTGAGTGAGATGAGATATTAACTAGAAGTACAGCTTATGCCGAACGTAAAAAAGCCTCGTTGTAAGTACAACGAGGCTTTTTTACGTTCGGCATAAGCTGTACTCTATGCGAACATGCTTACGGCATCTTTGCTAGGCAGGGAGGTTTTACCAGTGAGGAACAAATCTATTCTACGAGCAGCTTCCCGGCCCTCAGAAATAGCCCATACAACTAGAGATTGACCGCGGCGCATATCGCCAGCAGTAAATACTTTCTGTACGCTTGTTTGGAAAGAGCCTTCACGGGCTTTTACGTTGCCTCGCTCGTCCAACTCTACACCTAGCTGCTCTAACAAGCCCTGACGTTGTGGATGCAGAAAGCCCATAGCGAGAAATACTCGCTGGCAAGGAATTTCCCGCTCGGAGCCTTCTACTTCAGAGAACTTACTTGGTCGGCCCATCAAGTCTGTTTCCCAAGAGACATCTGATACACGCAACGCTTTTAAGTTGCCATCTTCATCGCCGATAAACGCTTTTGTATTGACTCCCCAAAAACGCTCACAGCCTTCTTCGTGAGAGCTAGTCGTTTTAAGGACCATCGGGTACGTTGGCCAGGGCATGTGTTGAGTCCGCTCCTTTGGTGGCTGGAACATCACTTCAAACTGCCGAACGCTAGCTGCCTTCTGGCGGTTGGAAGTACCTACGCAGTCGGAGCCTGTGTCGCCACCGCCGATAACAACTACATCGTGGCCAGTGGTTAAGATGGGCTCTTGCGTAATCTCTCGCTCGCTAACGCGCTTGTTCTGTTGCTTTAGGAAATCCATAGCAAAGTAAATACCCTTTAGCTCTCGGCCCGGAATTTTCAGGTCACGTGGGATGGTGGAGCCACCGGCTAGCACCACCGCGTCGAAGTCGCGGAGTAGTGTGGAAGCGGGGAGGTCTTTGCCGATTTCTACACCGCATTGGAAGATGATGCCTTCCTCCTGCATAATCTGAACACGGCGCTCAACAACCCATTTCTCAAGCTTGAAATCAGGAATTCCGTAGCGCAGCAAGCCGCCGGGCACGTCATCGCGCTCAAAAACAGTAACACTGTGCCCTGCCTTGTTTAACTGTGCTGCCGTAGCTAGACCCGCAGGACCAGAGCCAATAACGGCCACCGTTTTACCAGAGCGCAGCAGGGGAGGAGCCGCTTTTATGTACCCTTTGCTATACGCAATTTCAATGATATGCTTCTCAATTTCTTCGATAGCGACCGGTGGCCTATTGATACCTAAGACACAAGACGCTTCACAGGGAGCTGGGCAAATACGACCTGTAAACTCAGGGAAATTGTTGGTGGAAGAAAGGATGCTGTAAGCCTCTTCCCACTGCTCCTTATAAACTGCATCGTTGAACTCCGGAATAATGTTGCCAAGTGGGCAGCCCGAATGACAGAACGGGATGCCGCAGTTCATACAGCGGGCCGCCTGATGGTTGAGCTCTGGCGCAGAATATTTACCTACGAACTCGTGATAGTTGTTCACGCGCTCCACAACTGGCAGCTTAATGGGTAGCTCCCGGTCGAACTCTTTGAATCCTGTTACTTTTCCCATGACTTAGCGAGCGGCTTGATATTGTGCTTGTTGAACAACCTTTTTATACTCCGACGGAAAGACTTTTACAAACTTGCTGGCTTCTGTTGCCCAATTATTGAGCAGATCGTCGGCCAGGCGGCTTTGCGTGAGGCGCCGGTGCTTGTGCAACAGCTTCTGGATATAGGCTTCGTCCTCCGAGTCTAGGCCCTCCAGCTCTACCATTTCGGGGTTGCAGTTGTCTGGGAATGTGCCATCGGGGTCATATACCCAGGCAATACCGCCGCTCATGCCTGCCGCGAAGTTGCGGCCTGTTTTGCCTAGAATAAGAGCGCGACCACCTGTCATGTATTCGCAGCCGTGGTCACCAACGCCTTCCACTACAGCCACTGCACCCGAGTTACGTACGGCAAATCGTTCGCCGGCCTGACCGCGCACATACAGCTCACCAGAAGTAGCGCCATACAGCGCCACGTTGCCAATAATAATATTCGCTTCGGGCACAAACTGACTTTCAGCGGCCGGATAGATAGCTAGCTCAGCACCCGACAGGCCTTTGCCAACATAGTCGTTCGCCTCACCTTCTAGCTCAAAAGACAAGCCCTTCGCGGCAAAAGCACCAAAGCTCTGGCCTGCTGATCCGTAGAACTTGAAGTTGATGGTATTATCGGGCAAACCAGCACCGTGGTAAAGTTTTGTTACCTCATTGGAGAGCAACGTGCCCAAGGTACGGTCGGTATTTTTAACCTTGAAAGAAGCAAATACCGGCGTTTTCTCGTCAAGAGCTGGTCCGGCTTTCGCCAGCAATTCCCAGTCGAGTACCGCGTCAATGCCGTGATCTTGCGCTTCGCTATTATATAGAGTAGCACCAGAAGGATTCGAGACAGGAGCCAGCAGACCAGAGAGGTCCAACTGACGGGCTTTCCAGTGGTCGAGGCCATCCTTCATCTTGAGGAACTGTGTGCGACCTACCATCTCGTTAACGGTACGGAAACCTAGGTCAGCCATGATTTCGCGCAACTCTTCAGCCAGGAAGCGGAACAGGTTCACGATGTGCTCGGGCTGACCGCTGAACAGCTTGCGCAGCTCAGGATCTTGGGTTGCAACGCCAACTGGGCAGGTATTCAGGTGGCACTTGCGCATCATGATGCAGCCGCCTGCTACGAGTGCTGCTGTTGCTACACCCCACTCTTCGGCACCTAACAGCGCCGCAATAGCTAAGTCACGACCCGTTTTGAGCTGACCGTCAGTTTGCAGGACCACACGGCTGCGGAGTTTGTTCCGCACAAGCGTTTGGTGCGCCTCAGCGAGACCTAGCTCCCAGGGCAAACCTGCATGCTTGATCGAACTAATAGGCGAAGCACCCGTGCCACCATCGTAACCTGCAATCAGGATTACGTCGGCGTGAGCTTTGGCCACGCCTGCCGCAATGGTTCCTACACCAGCCTTCGAAACCAGCTTCACGTTGATGCGGGCAGCGCGGTTAGCATTCTTCAGGTCAAAGATCAGCTGAGCTAGGTCTTCGATAGAATAGATATCGTGGTGAGGCGGTGGCGAAATCAAGCCCACGCCAGGAGTAGAGTGGCGTACTTTAGCAATCCACTCGTCAACCTTATGGCCGGGCAACTGGCCCCCTTCACCAGGCTTAGCGCCCTGCGCCATCTTGATCTGAAGCTCGTCGGCATTGGTGAGATAGTGAGCCGTAACGCCAAAACGAGCAGACGCAATCTGTTTGATGGCTGAACGCATGGAGTCGCCGTTAGCCATCTTCTCATAGCGTAGCGGATCTTCGCCACCCTCACCCGTATTGCTCTTGCCGCCGATGCGGTTCATGGCAATAGCTAGGGTGCTGTGGGCTTCGTGCGAGATAGAGCCGAACGACATGGCACCCGTTGCAAAGCGCTTCATGATGCTTTCCGCTGGCTCAACTTCGTCTAGGGAAATACGCTCACGGTGATGCGCAAAGTCTAGCAGACCACGGATGGTGAACATCTTGCTGCCTTGCTCATTGATCAAAGCTGCGTAGTTCTTGTACACCTCGTAATTGCCGGTGCGCGTTGCGTTTTGTAGCAAGTGCACCGTCTGCGGATTGAACAAGTGGGCTTCGCCACGGCGCTTCCACTGATATACACCACCTTCTGGTAGCAAGTGCTGCTCCGAATCGCTGTCGCTGAAGCCGTTGTTGTGCTTATAGAGCGTTTCGCGCGCAATGCTGTCCAAGTCGAGGCCGCCGATGCGAGTAACCGCGCCGGTGAAGTAGCGGTCAACCACATCCTGCTGGATACCTAGGATCTCGAAGATTTGAGAGCCGTGATACGACTGAAGCGTCGAAATTCCCATTTTCGAGAAGATCTTCAGCAACCCATCGCATACCGCTTTGATGTAGTTCTTATTGAGCTGCTTGATGTCGAGCGAAGTTTCCAGCTTGCCTTGGCTCTTCATCGTGTACAAGCTAGCAAGAGCTAGGTACGGATTGATGGCAGTAGCGCCAAAAGCTAGCAAGCAGGCGAAGTGATGCACTTCCCACACATCACCTGCTTCGACTACCAAGCCAACAGAGCCCCGGTAGCCTTTCTTGATGAGATGGTGGTGGACCGCTGATACGGCGAGCAACGATGGAATAGGAGCGTGGCCCGAGTCGACAGCACGGTCGGAGAGGATAAGAACCTCAAACCCGTCTTCCACCGCATCTTCTGCATAGCGGCACAAACGATCTAAGCCGCTCTTCAAAGAGCCCGGCTTGCCATCGGCCTTGAAATAGGTTTGCAGTGTCTTGGCATTGAACATGCCCGTGTCAATACTGCGAAGCTTCTCAAGTTCTAAGTTCGTCAGGATAGGCTGGCGCAGAGCGACGCAGTGGCAGTGCATCTTGTCCTCGTCCAAGATGTTGCCATTGTTGCCAATAAATGTCGCCAAGCTCATCACCAAACGCTCCCGGATGGGGTCGATAGGAGGGTTCGTTACCTGTGCAAAGAATTGCTTGAAATAGCTAGATAAGTGCTGAGGACGATCGGAGAGGATGGCCAGCGGTACATCGGTACCCATGGAGCCAATGGGCTCTTTGCCATCAAGCGCCATTGGCTTGATGATGGTTTCGATATCTTCGCGGCTGTAGCCGAATACCTTATGATAACGGAACACCGACTCGCTAGCTAGCTCTGTGAAGGCCACGCGGGGCTCCGGAAGCTCCTCCAAGCGAATCTTATAGTTTTCTAGCCATTGGCCATAAGGCTGCCGGGTAGCTAGCTCCGTCTTAATTTCTTGGTCGGTGATGATCTTGCCGGCAGCAGTGTCTACTAGGAACATCTTGCCGGGCTGTAAACGACCTTTCTCTACAACGGTCTTCTCGTCGATGGTGAGCACACCAGCTTCGGACGCTACCAGCACGCGGCCATCGTTGGTCACCACATAGCGCAGCGGACGCAGACCATTGCGGTCTAGCATCGAGCCAATGATTTTGCCGTCGGTAAAGGTAAGAGCCGCCGGGCCGTCCCACGGTTCCATGAAGGTAGCATGGAACTCATAGAAGGCTTTCTTAAGCGGATCCATCTGCTCGTTGCCATCCCAAGCTTCTGGCACTAGCATCATCATTACGTGGGGCAACGAACGGCCCGAGTGCAGTAGCACTTCAATGATGTTATCGAGGCAGGCCGAATCTGATTGATTGGTATCAATCACTGGGAGCAGCATGTCCATCTCCTCTTTCGAGAAGTAGGGCGACGCATAAGAGCGCAAGCCGGCATAAAACCAGTTGAGGTTGCCTGTGAGCGTATTAATCTCGCCGTTGTGAGCCAGCATACGGAACGGCTGGGCTAGCTTCCACGACGGGAACGTATTGGTAGAGAAGCGTGAGTGAATCATGCCGAAGGCCGACGTCACACGCTCGTCCGACAGATCAGGGAAATAGTTGCGAACCTGGAAGGTCGTTAGTTGTCCCTTGTAGATAATAACCCGGCACGAAAGCGACGTGAAGTAGAAGCTATCGGCCACCTGCTTGTCGGACGTAGCATTCACCGTTTTGGTGATAAAGCGACGCAACACATACAGTTTGCGCTCGAAATCCTCCGGCGTGCGGATATGATTGGGACGGGCAAAAAATACCTGTTCCATATCGGGCTCTGCTGCCAGTGCCGTCTCGCCGATGCCATTGGGGTTTACGGGCACTTTGCGGTAGCCCAGCAGGGGCAGACCTAGCTTTTCAGCCGCTTGGCTGATAATGGCGCGGCACTCTGCTTTAGCGGCAATCTTCTTTGGCATGAAGACCATGCCTACGCCATAACAGCCGGGCTCGGGCAGGCGCATGTTCAGCGCCAAACACTCTTCCAAGAAGAACTCGTGCGGTACCTGGAGTAGGATGCCTGCCCCATCGCCGGAATCGGAATCGCAGCCGCAAGCACCACGGTGTTCCATATTTTCCAAAATCGTGAGAGCATCACTAATAATCTGATGGGAGCGATGCCCATTGATTGTGGTGATAAATCCGGTTCCGCAGGAGTCATGTTCAAATTCTGAACGGTACAAACCTGGGACTTCAGCGCTAGATGGCTTCATCGGTATTGGTTATGTCGTGGCGGGTAGAGAAAGGCAATAGCGTTTGACGTAGCTCGTAAGGTGTCGCAAGTCTCGTTGCGTTACGAATCAAATTTTGTAAAAATAAATTCAAAAGTTTAAAAATATAGCAAAAAAGCCCGCATTTTCAAAAAAAATGCGGGCTTTACGGTGTTTTTACTGAAAATCTAGAGCTTTTGAAGCACAATACTGCTGGCTCCACCGCCACCATTGCAAATACCAGTCACACCAATCTGGCCGCCTTCCTGGCGCAACACGTTTACCAATGTGGTGACAATACGGGCACCGGAGGCCCCGAGCGGATGGCCCAGTGACACCGCGCCTCCGTACACATTTACCTTGGTTCCTTCCAAGTTTAACAGCTTGTTGTTGGCGAGCGATACAACAGAAAAAGCCTCGTTGATCTCATAGAAATCAACTTCCTGTGCTGTAATGCCAGCATGCTTAAGCGCTTTCGGAATAGCTAGGGAGGGAGAGGTCGTAAACCACTCGGGTGCCTGTTCGGCGTCGGCGAAACCTAGAATTTTCGCCAGCGGCGTGACACCTAGCTCTTCGGCTTTTTCCTTGCTCATGAGTAGCACCGCGGCTGCGCCATCGTTGAGTGTCGAGGCATTAGCGGCTGTCACGGTACCTCCTTCTTTCAAAAAGGCTGGTTTTAGGCCGGGTACTTTGGCAAAGTCAACTTTGAGATACTCTTCATCATCTTCTACCACCACGGTTTTGCCGCGGCTCTCGATGGTCACAGGGACAATCTCATCCTTCTTCTTGCCGGCTTGCGCCGCTTGAGCACTGCGGCGGTACGATTCGATAGCAAATTCGTCCTGCTGCTCACGAGTAAAGCCCATTTCTTTAGCCGTATTCTCAGCCGCGTTGCCCATTGCGTAGTCATGGTACGGATCCCAAAGTCCGTCTCTCATTAGGCCGTCAATCATTTGACCATGGCCATATTTAGCACCGAACCGTGCTTTATCGAGATAATACGGCACATTAGACATGCTTTCCATACCTCCCGCCAGAATCACGTCGGCCTGCCCGAGCATAATAGCTTGGGCCGCAAACATGATGGCTTTGGAGCCAGAAGCGCATACTTTGTTAACCGTAACACACTCCACGGTGTCCGGAAGACCTGCTTTGCGAGCAGCTTGCCGAGCAGGCGCTTGACCTAGGTTAGCCGAAATAACATTCCCCATTATCACCTGCTGTACTTCGCTGGGTGCTATGCCTGCCTTGTCTAAAGCACCTTTCAAGGCAATGCCCCCTAGCTCCGTGGCTGATAAAGATGATAACGCGCCACCGAAGCTGCCAATCGGCGTTCGGACGGCAGCAACAACATAAACTTCTTTGGTCTGCATAAAAAGGGTGGTTCTGTGGTACTATTTGGGTGGATGAAGAAGTGCTAATTTAAGAACATGCTAGCACAGGAGTGGTGCAGGCGCGAAAAGCACAGCTAGGTGCTCGCGCTACGAGACTTTTAGGGAGTAAAGAAGAAAGCATGCACTTCCTATCAAATGTGCACCGCATTAGCTAGGCTTCCGTTGCTCTTTCTCCCATACTAACAACAATTCCTATTAACAAAGCGGCGCTACGATCACCAGGCAGGTTGGCTAGGGGCCGGCTTGCTAGCAGCTTTGTGAGGAATTTGCTGTAAATACTGCTGCTCTGCGGTATTCATTGCTTCTAGCAGTTGCCTAGCTTGACCCGTGCTAAGATTCATTTGCTGAAGCCGTGCGCGTTGTGTTTGCAACTGCGCTTCGTTGAGCATAGCTGGATCGGTACCTGCCCGATGGCGTCCTGAAGCGGAACCTTCAGCATCTGTATCGAGCCCACGGGTAGTACCAGGCTCGGTGCCGCTAGCTACATTGCGCCGGGTACCAACGCCAGGTTGGAACCCTCCCTGTGCTGTTGAACCGTCGGTGGTGCTCTGTTGATTAGGGTCACGCTGACCGTTTGGGGCTTGTTTTGCTTGTTGAGGATTCCGTGGGTCATCGGGCTGCGTGAGGTCATCCAGTTGCCCTTGTTGCTGATTGCCCGCTTGCACCCCTGCTTGGGGCTGGCTGTTCGAAGCATCTAACGGCTGCTGTTCCTGCTTACGACGCTGGGCCGCCGCGGGTGACGGGATGTGGGGCGAGTTGCCATTTCGAGCTAGGTAGTTGCTGAGTACTTCGTAATTATAGCGGGCATTAGCGTTGCGCGGATTTGTGAGCAGTGCTTGGCGGAGCAAACCAACAGCTTGCGCATATTCTCCTTGCTGCGCTCGTAACACCGCTAGCTGTTGCTGCGCCGTACCACGTACCGTGCGCGTGTGGCTAGCGAGCAAACGGCCATAATAGGCTTGCGCCTCGGCCACACGACCGGCCCGAGCGTAGGATTGAGCCAGGTTGAGCAGCAACTCCTCTTGGTGACCTCCATACACTTCTACTGCTTGTTGATACAGGCTGGCGGCGGCGGCAAAGTTGCCACGTGCGTACTGCGTAGCGGCTTGCTGCGCTGCCTCATTCCGGTTGTGTACCCGCGTGAGGCCACCCCAGCCGCCTACTATCACAAGTACTATCATCAAGGCAATCTTCACGGCCGAATTACTCTAATGGTCAACAAAACGTCTAGGGCTAGCAACACCAACGCTAAAGCTAGGGGGTAGCGGTATCTATTATCAGCAACCGATACGGTGCGTACTTGCTCCGCTTGGCCTTCCACGCGGTTTAAGGCGTTTACTAATAGAGGAAATTCGTTTCGACGATCAGTAAGTTCAAAGTATTGGCCTCCCGTTTGGGCCGCAAGCCTACGCAACGGCGTTGGCGTCAACCGGCTCACTACCTCGCGCCCCCGGCTGTCGCGCAGAACACGGCCATTAAGCCGAAGTAGGCGTGTACCTTCCAGCGTACCTACTCCCATAGTAAAGAGCCGGGCACCTGAACGCGTAAGTACCCGAACGGTCGGCTCTAAGTTCTCCCCAAAGTCCTCGCCATCCGTGACTAGCACGAGTACAGCTGCTCGTGGGGCAGCACCTAGTGCTTGGGGCGTCGCACGCAAGCGCGTAAGCGCTAGCTCAAGTGGTGCAGCTAGGTTTGTACTGCCAGCCGTAATCAGGCTGGTCTGTAAAGTATTAATGAATAAGTGGAGGGCATTCTGATCATAGGTGAGAGGACACTGTACGTACGCTTCGGAGCTAAATACAATAAGGCCAACTCGATCAGCTTGAAAACGACTAATAAGTGCGCTAAGCTCAGCTTGCGCCTTTTGAAGCCGGCTTGGAGCTACATCTGGGGCATCCATGGAGCGCGATACGTCTACTAGTAGCCAGACGTCCTTTCCGGCAGTCCGGACGGGTTGCTGCGTTACCCCGTAGGCTGGCCCTAGCAACGCTACTGTCAGTAACGCGAAAGCAAGACCTCTTAGGACAAGCTTCCAGCCAAGGCGCCAACCACGTTGCCCAAGCGGCGCTGCCAACCGCCAAGTGCGCACCGCGTAACCTATGTAGAGTAAAGCGAAGGCGATGATACCTGTCAGTTCAGGCCAGGAAAGCGAATATGCCCAATTCAAGAGATTAGATGACTTCGGTGAGTAAGCAGGTATGTAGGATAGATTAACAGAATATTTTTTTGATAGGTAACTACTCAGTTAATCAGCCACTCTGCTGCCGTTGCGCAAAGATGTTGAAAGATAATTTTTATCACAGGGTTTGTTTTTCCATTCTAGTCGTATATTTGCGCACTCTTCAGACGGAAGGGACCCTCTTAGGAGAGATGGGTGAGTGGCTGAAACCAGTAGTTTGCTAAACTGCCGTAGCTCTAAAGGCTACCGGGGGTTCGAATCCCCCTCTCTCCGCTGTTGTCCTTATTGAGTCAAATTTTAGTTTGTTGAATATTGAAATAGTTTTATTCAACGAACTAAAATGAAAGCTTAGTATTTAGTTTTCGGGGTGTAGCGTAGCCCGGTATCGCGCCTGCTTTGGGAGCAGGAGGTCGTAGGTTCGAATCCTGCCACCCCGACATTTTACACATTGCCCCGGTCACCGGGCCGGATTTTTATTCCGACCCCGTAGCTCAGTTGGATAGAGCAGCTGCCTTCTAAGCAGCCGGTCATTGGTTCGAATCCAATCGGGGCCACGTCCAGAAAAAGCCACCTAGCTTGCTAGGTGGCTTTTTTGTTTATCCTATTACCTGAGTAATGTAACCTAGCCCGCGGAGGCAGGTGTAATCCGCAATATTGCTCACATAAGCAACTTAGCTGCATACTGAGACAGTGTCGTTATATAGTACGCTAGTCTTCTTCTATTCCTTAAAGCAGCAAGCCCATGCACCTAGTCGTTGCTTCAACTTAGGTGCATGGGCTTGCTTGTTGTACTCCAGGCTTCTTAAATGTACAGTGTTAATACTCCTACCATTCCAACGTAGGCTGCTTCGGTGCCCTACGCGGCGTACGTGATGGTTGTTTTCTAATAGTTTGCTTGCCTGAACGCGGCTTGCTAACTGTCTTCCTAGGTACTGGTTTCTTTTTGAGCGGTGTGGCTTTACCTTTTTTCGGGGTGACCAGCGCAGATGGTGTTGGCTCGGGGCCGTATTTAGCTTGTGCAGTATTGGGGTCACCAGTTAAGAACAGGTCGAACTCTACTCGACGGTTGCGGGCGCGTCCTGCCTCAGTAGTGTTGGCCGCTAGTGGATAGCGCGGGCCATAGCCTCGCCACTCAACGCGTGCTTCCGGCAACCCACGCTCGAGCAAATAACGACGGGCTGAAGCAGCTCGCTCGCGTGACAAACGTAAGTTGAAGGCTGCGGGACCTTGACTATCGGTGTGCCCAGCAATGCTCAATGAGTAATCGGGGTACTGCGTGAGAATGCGAGCGATAGTATCAAGGGTGGAATAGGAGGCAGGCAGCAGGGTAGCATTGTTACGCTCAAAACCAATCAGCTTGGTTGCTTCCTGCAAGCGTTGGCGAGTCGCTGCCTGAATTTCGGGGCAACCATGGTTGGTTACAGGGCCTGCATGATCAGGGCAACGGTCCTCCGTATTCGGTACACCATCACCATCGATATCAAGGCTTGAACTAGCACTTTTTGTACTAACAACCGTGTCGGAGGCCACACTTGGGGCAGGGCATCCTTGTGCATTCACTGCGGTACCAACGGGCGTGTCCGGGCATTGATCATCCGAATCACTCACCCCATCTTGGTCAGTGTCAGGGCAGCCGTGTAGTTCAATGGAGCCTGGCTTATCTGGGCAGGCATCATCTACGTCGTCTACGCCGTCGTTGTCTCTGTCGGGGCAACCATGTACTTCCGGCTTGCCAGGAATGGATGGGCACTGATCCTGGTAGTTAGGGACACCATCTTTATCATCATCGAGTGGGCAACCGTGGGCATCTACTTCGATGTCGTTCGGCGTATGAGGACACTGGTCTAGTCGATCGGGCACACCATCTTCATCTGCATCGGGCGCTTGACCTAGGTTGATCGTCAGGCCCACAGTGTGCTGCAAAAACCGGTCGGCCCATCGCGACGGCTTTTCTTGGGTTAGGCCATCCAAGTCGGCGTACATTGGTAGATGCTGGCTACTCTGCACAAACAGGCCCAGGCTGCCGCCCAAACGAAGATTCAACCCTGCACCGGCCAACACATCTACATAGCCTTTCTCTGTGTTGATGCGAATACCATCGGCCAGCCCCGTTCGACTAGCGAAAGTCCAGCCCGAGCCAGCAAACAAGTATGGCTGAATAACAGCTTTTTCTTTTAACGCCCAACCATTGTTCAACTTGAATTTGAACCCTACGTTGGCATTGACCAGTGTACTAGTAAAAGAGGTAGTGGTGCTGGGCTGCCCGGTTAGCTGACCGTAAAAAAGCTGGGCATTTAAGTCAATACCCTTTGTTAAATATTGATTGATGGCAAGCCCGGGCGCGTAGCGCTTCTGGGTAAACTGCCAATACTCTGAACCAAAGTCTCCTTTGTATTGCAACACACTGCCGTTTATTCCGATGCTGGTACGACGCTCTGCTGTTTGAGCCAGAGCAGCAGAGGACTGCATGGCAAGCAAGAAAACCAGAGTGGAAGCTAGAGCTGCAAACTGAGAGAAGAAGTACTTCATTAGGGCAGGAAACAGCACAAGCTGGCTGTCAATAAAGCAGGAACAAGTAACCAGCGGCTAAGTTAGATACTATAAACTTAGTATTGTGCAACAATGCTCCGGCAAAGTAGACAAATGGGCAGCTAATATAAACCGTTTGCTTTCCAGCAAGGGGAGCCCAAAGGGTCTCAGGAAGGCAGCCACGATTTGGTTGTTGTGGTTGCCTTCCTGCGTGATAGGTACGCGAGAGCTAGGGTACTTATGCTGATAGTGCGCGTTGGAAATGAAGCTGAAGAATTTGATCAATCTTCTCTTCTGTCAAGGGCTTGCTAATCATGCCATTGATGGATAGACCATTCATGCGGGCTAGATCGTGCGAATTCATAGTAGCTGGGTGCATAACTACGACGGTAGCTTGCTTCTGCTGTTTGGCTTGGTAGTGTTCCAGAAATTCAACACCTGCTGTACCTGACACTTCCATGTCAAGGAGGATGAGTGCTGGTGGAGATTCTTCAAACTCAGCAAGTAAGAAGAGAGCGTCTTGTTCCGTTTCGGCAACCATCAGTTGGTCGGCTACCTCTAAACGGTTTAACAGGCGCTCATTGAGGAAGTTGTTTGTTGCGTCATCGTCGATGAGCAATACGCTAGATAGTTTTTGCATAGGAGTAGGAATAGAGGAAATACACTGTGAGTTAGAAGCCTAGCTCAGAGTATGCAGTAATAGTGCCATCGATACTCACTCGCTTGTTTCGGCGCTTGCGCAGGCAGATGCTTGAAGTGGCATTGCAGGAGCGAAGAAGCAAGGGATAGGATATTGCCGGATAATTTTTATACCTTTTCCCGCTCTATATATCTATCCGCCTCCTCAACCACCCATGAACAAGAATTCCGAGTCTCCATCACGCCGCGAGTTTATAAAGCAGAGTGCTGCGGCGGCAGCTAGCTTCATGATTGTGCCCCGCTTCGTGCTCGGTGGCAAAGGCTACACGGCTCCCAGCGACCAACTCGTAGTAGCTGGCATTGGCGCCGGTGGCAAAGGCGAGAGCGACATTGCGGCCTTTGCCAAAACGGGCAAAGCACGTATTGGCTACCTATGCGATGTTGACGATCGTCGCGCTGCTAAATCGATTAAGTCGTTCCCACAGGCCAAATATTATAAAGATTGGCGCGAGCTGTTTGACAAAGAAGCCAAGAACATCGACGCGGTATCAGTATCGACGCCCGATCACAACCACGCCATCATCACCCTAGCTGCTATGGAGCTTGGCAAGCACGTGTACGTGCAAAAGCCGCTCACCCACGACATCTATGAAGCGCGCATGCTCACCGAAGCCGCCAAACGCTACAAAGTCGTGACGCAGATGGGTAATCAAGGCGCTTCCAACGACGGCGTGCGGCAGCTGCAAGAGTGGTACGATGCCAAGACCATCGGTGACGTCCACACAGTGTATTGCTGGACCGACCGCCCCGTGTGGCCCCAAGGCATTGCTTGGCCTACCACAACTGGCAGCGTGCCATCGGAGCTAGACTGGGACTTATGGCTCGGTACGGCTCCCCAGCGCCCCTACGTTGATCACCTAATACCGTTCAACTGGCGCGGATGGTGGGAGTATGGTACCGGTGCTCTCGGCGACATGGGCTGCCACCTGATGGAAGCACCCTTCAAAGTACTCGGCCTGACATATCCCAAAGCGGTGCAAGCCAGCGTGGGCAGCGTATATGTAGACGAGTTTAAGCGTGGCTACTTCCCCGAGAGCTGCCCGCCATCGAGCCACGTTGTTCTCACATTCCCCAAAACTGACAAAACTAAGGGCGACATAAAAGTGCACTGGATGGATGGCGGCATCCAGCCGGAACGTCCCGCCGAGCTAGGTCCGAACGAAATGTTCGGCGATAATGGCAACGGTATCCTCTTCATCGGCAAAAAAGGCAAGATGATGGCCAGCACTTACTCGGCCGATCCGCGTTTGCTGCCCACTTCGCGCACTCAAGAGGTGAAGGTGAAGCAGAAGTACGAACGGGTGCCGGGCCAAGCCGACGGGCACTACGGGCAGTGGGTAGAGGCTTGCTTGGCTGGCTACGGCAACAAGCAAGTAAGCTCACCTTTCGAGCAAGCTGGTCCCCTAACGGAAGCGCTGCTGATTGCCAACCTAGCTATTCGCGGCTACGATGTGCAGCGCCCCAAATCCTCTGGCTCCGGCGTCGATTATCCTGGCCGCGGCGTGGAACTGCTGTGGGACCCCAAGCAGATGAAAGTAACCAACCTAGATGACGTGAACCGCTTCGTGAAGCGCGACTATCGCGCCGGTTGGAAGCAGAGCTAGGTTTTATGAGCTAGAGTGATAACACGCGGTAGTGTCTGCATGGTGCAGGCGCTGCCGCGTGTTTGCTTTATAGAAGCTAGGTGTACACGCTAGGAGGAGACTAAACATGCACAAAGCCCATTATACAGAATTTGCCCCCGCTTTTTTCAGAAAATACCCACGGGCTTGTACGGTGCGCACTTCTACATTCGCAACAATGAGAAGCTAGGTCGACGAACTAGTAGCTTTTCTGCAGCTCACAATAATAGTGGCCTTCTACTCGCCTGGCCTGAAAGGTGAGCAGCTTTAACCTAGGGGCAAAGTGCCGAAAATGACCAGCAGCGCGTAAGTTGCGCCCTAATCGCGGCATCTGAACCTAGGTATAGAAAGACATTTCTGCGTTGCCTTTGGTAAAGTAGAGCACCTTCACAACGTTCTTTTCCCGGCCTGAGGTCGGGTATTCCCTTTTCTCACACTGCTTATGCTACGTTTTGCCTCTGGGGCTTTCTTGTTTGCTGGACTGCTTTCACTTGCCGATCCGGCAGCGGCCCAAACTCGCCGCGAATACTTACTCGACAAAAATTGGAAGTTTACGAAAGGCGACATCGCCGGCGCTGCTGATCCAACCTTTAAGGATGCCAAGTGGCAGACCGTGAGCGTCCCCCACGATTGGGCTATCTACGGACCCTTTAGCGGCAACAATGACCAACAAGAAGTAAAAATTGAGCAGAACCAGGAGCAGAAAGCATCTGTGAAAACAGGCCGCACCGGTGGCTTGCCGTTTATCGGTACGGGCTGGTATCGACGCCGTTTTACGGTGCCTCAGTTTGCACCCGGAAAGCGGGCTGTGTTGCTCTTTGATGGCGCCATGAGTGATGCGCACGTGTTCGTAAACGGCAAGGAAGTGGGCAGTTGGCCATATGGGTACAACTCGTTTTCCTTCGACATTACGCCCTATTTGCAGGCAAACGGCGAAAATACCCTAGCCGTGCGACTGCAAAATAAGTCGGAAGCGTCGCGCTGGTACCCGGGCGCTGGCCTCTACCGAAACGTGCACCTGATTGTGACGGATGATGTGCATATCCCGGTGTGGGGCACTTACCTAACGACACCTGAAATAAACGCCGACTTTGCCAAGGTAAAGCTGATTACGCAGGTTGAAACGCCCAATAAGGCTTTTCAACCGCTCCGGCTAGAAACTGAAATCCGTGACGCTGCTGGGCAAGTCGTGGCGAAAACTTCGACCCCGCTAGCTGCGACTGATAAGCTCGCTTTCGAGCAGAACCTGGTGGTACCTACGCCTAAACTATGGTCGCCGGAAACCCCAACGCTTTATACGGCATCTTCCAAACTTTACGCCGGCGATGCGCTGAAGGATGAGTACAGCACCCAGTTTGGCGTCCGCTCCTTCAAGTTTGAAGCGGGCAAAGGCTTCTCTCTGAATGGGCAGCCTCGCAAGTTTAAAGGCGTGTGCAACCACCACGACCTAGGTATGCTAGGCACGGCCATCAACACGGCAGCCTTGCGCCGGCAATTGGCCTTGCTGAAAGACATGGGTTGTGATGCCATTCGCACTTCGCACAATATGCCAGCACCAGAGTTGGTGCAACTCTGCGACGAGATGGGCTTTATGCTGATGGTGGAGTCTTTCGATGAGTGGAAAACGCCGAAAGTAAAGAACGGCTACCACCTGTACTTCGACGAATGGTCGGAGAAAGACCTGGTGAACATGGTGCACCGCGACCGGAACCACCCGAGCGTAATTATGTGGAGTATTGGCAACGAAGTGCCCGATCAGAGCGCCCCTGGCGGTGGCAAAATTGCGAAGCGCCTGCAAGATATTGTGCACCGAGAGGACCCCACGCGCCCCGTCACGGCTGGCATGGACCGCATTGACGACGCCATCAATAAGAACTTTGCTTCGGTGCTCGACATTGCGGGGTTCAACTACAAGCCTATGCGCTACGAGGCGGCAAACGATAAGCTGCCGCAAGGCTTCATTCTAGGTACCGAAACGGCCTCTACGGTGAGCTCGCGCGGCGTGTATAAGTTTCCGGTAGTACCTGCCAAGCAGAAGAAGTATCCTGATAATCAGTCGTCTTCCTATGATCTAGAGGCGTGCGTGTGGTCGCAGACACCCGACGAAGAATTTATAAAGCAAGATGACCTAGGTTTCGTCATTGGCGAATTTGTCTGGACGGGCTTCGACTACCTAGGTGAGCCCACGCCCTACGATGAGGTATGGCCCTCACACAGCTCTTACTTTGGTATCCTGGACTTAGCTGGATTACCTAAAGATCGGTATTATTTGTACCGGGCTAAGTGGAACACGCAGCAGCCCACTGTGCATTTGTTGCCGCATTGGACGTGGCCGGGTCGCGAAGGACAGCCTACTCCCGTGTTTTGCTACACAAATGCTCCCTCCGCCGAACTGTTCGTGAATGGCAAGAGCCAGGGCAAGCAGACCAAAGCACCCTCCGACAAGCCGCAGTCACGTTACCGCTTGATGTGGAACGACGTGAAGTATGAGCCCGGCACGATCAAAGTGGTAGCCTACGACGCGCAAGGCAAAGTAGTAGGAGAGGAGGAAGTCAAAACGGCAGGCAAGCCGGACCATATCAAGCTCGTGACCGACCGGACCAACTTGGCCGCTGATGGCCAAGACCTAGCTTTCGTGACGGCACGCGTGGAAGATGCCCAGGGGAATCTTTGCCCTGATGCTACCAACGAGCTGCAAGTCAGTGTGAAAGGAGAGGGCAGCTTCCGGGCTATTGGCAATGGAGATGCTACCAGCCTTGAACTGTTTCACTTGCCCCACATGCATGCCTTCCACGGCGAGTTGGTGGCTGTAGTGCAAACGCAAGAGAAAGCCGGCCAGGTGGAGGTGAACGTAGCAGGCAAAGGCTTGAAAAGTGCCACGCTTCGCTTACAAACCACGGCTGCCTCTGCAAAAGCCAACGGTAGCAGATAAAATACCCGGCACCCAAACCACACCGCATCAGCCGTGTGACCTAGGTATCAACCCACAAAAAAGGGCGCGCTAGCGATACGTTAGCGCGCCCTTTTTTGTGGGTTGATATCTAAGAAGTAGCTGTTCTAGTCATTGATTGCCAATCAGTTCATACCGAATTAAGCCGGAATTGCTTTGTATTACGCAAAGGCTTGCGCATTTTGACTGACCTCCCAATCCATCTCCCCACCCAAAGCCCCGACTCCAATATGAAGCGCATTACTGTGATGGTTCTGTGTTGTGTGCTGCTAGGTACAGTACCCGTTCTGGCGCAGAAAAATACCTTCAACGGCCTAGGTTCTGACCTAGGCAACCTCTACCGACTTTCTGACGCAAAGACTCGCTCTATCAGTCCCGAGAACTTCACCGGGGCAAAGGGGCAAGGTGGACGCGCCACTACCGGTACCGGCCAGAATGCCTCCCGCGACCTAGGCCTAGGTTGGAAAGTGAGCCCAAGCATCATTATCAAACCGGGGCAAACGGCCGTAGTAGCTGAAATAGATGGGGCAGGCGCCATTCAGCATATTTGGTTGACTCCGACCGGTTTGTGGCGCTTTGCCATTCTGCGCATGTATTGGGACGATGAAAAAACGCCCTCGGTTGAAGTACCGGTGGGCGATTTTTTTGGGCAGGGCTGGGGCGAAACGGCGATGCTAAATTCCATTCCAGTAACCGTGAACCCAGGTAGCGCTTTCAACTGCTACTGGCTGATGCCCTTCCGGAAGAAGTGCCGCATCACCTTAGAAAATATCGACGAGAAGGAAATGTTCTTGTACTACCAAGTCGATTATACCCTGACGGAAGTGCCCTCCGATGCGGCGTATTTTCATGCGCAGTTTCGGCGCCAGAACCCAACTGCTTACAAGGTTCCCTATACTATTCTGGATGGCGTAAAAGGACGCGGGCAGTACGTGGGCACCTACCTAGCGTGGGGCGTGAACAGCAACGACTGGTGGGGCGAAGGCGAAATTAAGTTCTTCCTAGATGGCGATAATCAGTTTCCAACGATCAATGGCACCGGCACAGAAGATTATTTTCTAGGCTCTTACAACTTCGAAAACAAGAAGACGCATCAATACCAGGAGTATTCTACGCCCTATGCCGGCCTGCACCAAGTGATTCGCCCTGATGGGCTGTACCGCGCGCAGCAACGTTTTGGGATGTACCGCTGGCACATCCCTGATCCTATTCGTTTCACGCAGGATCTACGCGTGACGATTCAGGCGCTAGGCTGGCGCTACAATGGGCGCTACTTGCCCTTGCAGGACGATGTAGCCTCAGTGGCGTATTGGTACCAAACGGAGCCGCACGCGCCTTTCCCCACGCTTCCATCCAAAGACGATTTAGAAGTGAAATAGTCAGCTTGCTAATGATGCTTGTTTGGCGGAGCAGTAGAGGAAAGTAGCAATTCTTCGGAAAGCTGAATAGATGATTTAGTCACGCTAGCCAGTTGACTTGTTAACGTTAAAAAGGTGCAAAATATTGCATAATTCATTGATAATGATTGAATAGTCAAACTGACGGTTATATTTAATCATCACTTAGTTAACAGATCTTCATCCTCTACCTTACCAATCATCATGAAAAAACCTTTACTTCTTGTAGCTGGCTTCGTATTGAGCAGCTTTGCAGCCCAAGCCCAGTGGGTGCTCCAGCCATTTACTTTCCCAGATGTCTATCAGGCCGCCTATAACATAGACGCCGTTGACGCCAACGTAGTTTGGGTAAGCAGTAACGACCTGATTGAGGGCACCGCCAACCAGTACGGACGGACCAGTAACGGCGGAACCTCCTGGACCACAGGTGCCATCAGTAACCTGACTAGCGCCGAAACCATTACGGGTATTGCGGGTATCAACGCTACTACGGCTGTCGTTTGTGTAACTACTGGTACCACAGGACGCATTCTGAAAACGGTAAACGGGGGCACTACTTGGACAGCGCAAACCTCAGCCACGCAGTTCGCTGGCCCTAGTAGCTTCCCCAATTTTGTCAGCTTTTTCTCCGCTACCGAAGGCATTTGCGTGGGCGATCCACCCACGGGCACGGCGTTCGAGATTTACACCACCGCCGATGCCGGCACGACCTGGACGCGGGTGCCCACTGCGAATGTACCCGCCGCGCAGGCCGGCGAAACAGGCATCGTAAAGAATTTCGCGAGCATAGGTAACAGCTGCTGGTTCGCTACCACTAACGGACGGGTTTATTATTCTTCCAACAAAGGTCAAACGTGGGGAGTAAGTAATAGCGGCCTGAACACCAACGGAGACCTAGCTTTCACAAGTGCCCTGAATGGTATCATGGTGACGGGTGAATTTGGAGGTAGTGCGCACACCATGTCCCGCACTACCAACGGAGGCGTTACCTGGACGCCTACTACGTTCACGGGTACCTTGCACGGAGAAGTAAGCGGCGTACCCGGCACGAACGAAATCCTGTCTGTTGGCTTTGCCGACGATTACGGCTCCTCCTACAGCCGGAACGGTGGACTGACCTGGACGTCCCTGGAATCTACTCGTGACCATATTTCCCTCGATGTTGTAAGCCCAACAGTGGCCTGGTCAGGTGCCCTCGACATCAATAACGTGGCGGGTCTAGGGGTGTATAAGCTAAACTCCACCGTACTCGGCAACAGCCACGATGTAGCCTTGCAAAGCGGGTTAAGCGTATATCCTAACCCGAGCACAGGGGGACAGTTTACGCTGAAGTTAGGTTCGGGCTTGACCAAGGCTGCGCAAGTACATGTGTTTGATGCCATGGGCCGAGTAGTATATACTCGCGCCGTAGAAGCTGCCAACCCTACCGTAACACTCGACCTCGCCCAGCAAGCGGCGGGTGTTTATACCCTGCGCGTGAGCGCCGAAGGTGGAGTAGCACAGCAAAAGTTAGTTGTCAAGTAATGCGCTTTTAGTCGCATTTGCAGAAAGCCTTCCTCCCAGCGGGGAAGGCTTTTTTGTGGCTTCTTTTTTCAGGATTTTTCGGGTAAGAAGTGGTGCTAAAACCCGCAAATCCTGGCAAAAATCGAATAAAATCGGTATCTTTGCATACTAACCTTTGCGCTGAATTTACAGGCAACACATGAGCGAAACGAAAGAAATAAAAGCCCCCGACGAGTACTCAGCTGATAGTATCCAGGTACTAGAGGGGCTAGAGGCCGTACGCAAGCGTCCGGCCATGTACATCGGTGATATTGGCATCAAAGGTCTGCATCACTTGGTGTGGGAAGTAGTCGACAACTCCATCGATGAAGCCTTGGCTGGTCACTGTGACTTGATCCAGGTCACCATTAATGAAAACAACTCTGTTACCGTCCGCGACAATGGCCGTGGCATTCCCGTTGACTTCCACCAGAAAGAAGGCCGCTCGGCCCTGGAAGTGGTAATGACCGTACTGCACGCCGGT
Source organism: Hymenobacter sp. GOD-10R (assembly GCF_035609205.1). Taxonomy (NCBI): domain Bacteria; kingdom Pseudomonadati; phylum Bacteroidota; class Cytophagia; order Cytophagales; family Hymenobacteraceae; genus Hymenobacter; species Hymenobacter sp. GOD-10R. Next base: position 3,949,020 of record NZ_CP141184.1, on the reverse strand, counting down.
GGTAAATTTGACAAGGACTCTTACAAAGTCTCCGGTGGTTTGCACGGCGTAGGTGTGAGCTGCGTGAACGCGCTGAGCAAAGACCTGAAAGTGACAGTGCGCCGCAATGGCCACATGTACGAGCAGGAGTATAAGATTGGTCATCCCCAGTACCCTGTGAAGGAAATTGGGGATACCGACGAGCATGGCACGCAGGTAGACTTTCTGCCCGATGATTCCATCTTTACGGAAAGCGTTTACAAGTACGAAACCATTGCCACGCGTCTGCGCGAGCTATCGTACCTGAACAAAGGCATCCGGATCACGCTGACCGACCGCCGCGAAAAAGACGCTGAAGATAAGTTCCTCTATGAGGAGTTCTTCTCGGAAGGTGGTTTGAGCGAGTTTGTAAACTACCTCGACAGCGGCCGAGCCGTGCTGATGCCTAAGCCTATCCACGTTGTTACGGAAAAAGGCGGCACGCCCGTAGAGGTAGCCTTGCAGTACAATGACTCGTACCAAGAGCACATTTACAGCTACGTCAACAACATCAACACCATCGAAGGTGGCACGCACGTAGCCGGGTTCCGTTCGGCCCTGACGCGTACGTTGAAGGCCTACGCCGATAAGTCGGGCATGCTGGAGAAAGCCAAGGTCGAAATTCAAGGCGACGACTTCCGTGAAGGCCTCACGGCTGTTATTTCGGTGAAGGTGCAGGAGCCGCAGTTTGAAGGCCAGACCAAAACCAAGCTAGGTAACTCCGACGTGAGTGGCGCGGTGAACCAAGCCGTGGGTGAAATCCTGAACCAGTACTTGGAGGAAAACCCCAAGGAAGCGCGCACAATCGTGGAAAAAGTAATCTTGGCCGCTCGTGCCCGGATTGCTGCCCGCAAAGCCCGCGAAATGGTGCAGCGCAAAACCGTGCTAGGCTCCAACAGCTTGCCCGGTAAGCTAGCCGACTGTTCGGAGTCGAACCCCGAGATATGCGAACTGTACTTGGTGGAAGGTGACTCGGCTGGTGGTACCGCTAAGCAAGGGCGCAACCGTGCGTTCCAGGCTATTCTGCCCTTGCGGGGTAAGATCTTGAACGTAGAAAAAGCCCAGGAACACCGCATCTACGAGAACGAGGAAATCAAGAACATGATTACCGCGCTCGGCGTGTCGTTCGGTACGCCTGCCAACGCGGAGACTGGTGCCGAAGCCGACCCCAAGGGACTGAACACCGACAAGCTGCGCTACCACAAAGTCATCATCATGACCGATGCTGACATCGACGGTTCGCACATTCGGACGCTGATTCTTACGTTCTTCTTCCGCTACATGCGTACGCTAGTTGACCGGGGCTACATCTACATCGCGCTGCCGCCACTTTACTTGGTGAAGCGTGGTAAAGAGGAGCGCTACTGCTGGACCGAGCAAGAGCGCCAAGAAGCGCAGGAAGAGCTAGGCCGTGGCAAACCCGAAACCGTAAACGTGCAGCGTTACAAAGGGCTAGGGGAGATGAACGCCGAGCAGCTCTGGACGACGACCATGCAGCCTGACACTCGCTCGCTGAAGCAAGTGACGGTAGAATCGGCGGCCGAGGCCGACCACCTGTTCTCCATGCTCATGGGCGACGAAGTAGCCCCGCGGCGCGACTTCATCGAACGCAACGCCAAGTACGCCAAACTGGACGTGTAACCGCTGTTGAATTAGAAAAAGCCCGCTCCTAAAGCGGGCTTTTTTATTCATTACTCTGCAACAGAATGCGACAACTTATTTCTTCCGGCGCCCCTTGGGAGCCGATTGTAGGCTATTCACGCGCTGTACGCGTAGGGAGCGTGGTAGAAGTAGCGGGTACAACGGCTCAAGATGGTGACATCATCGCGGGCGCAGATGCTTACGCCCAGACGCAGCGGGTACTGGAGAAAATAGGCGCAGCGCTGCAAGAAGCAGGCGCTTCCTTCGAACATGTGGTTCGCACGCGCATTTACGTTACCGATATAACGCAGTGGGAAGCTGTAGGCCGGGCACACGGAGAAGTATTTGGGGCTATCCGCCCGGCTTCTTCCATGATTGAAGTGAAAGCGCTAATCGATCCTAGGTTGTTAGTTGAAATTGAAGCTACCGCTATTATTTCTTAATTAAGAATTGCACCGCCAAGCTGCTTACCTGCGTATATTATTCTTCCTTTGCTTAACTATGAAACTCTTTAAATCTGCCGACCTCATCCGCAAAAGCAAGTACATCAGCCGTGACCTAAGCTGGCTGCGCTTCAACTACCGTGTGCTCGATCAAGCCAAAGATCAGTCGCGCACGTTGTTCGACCGATTGCGTTTTTTGAGTATTACTTCTTCCAACCTGGACGAGTTCTTCATGATCCGGTTGGGTTCCCTATACAATTACCTAGATTATGGCAAAGAGCGCGTCGACTATTCCGGACTGCGCGAGCTGCCGTTTCGGCGCAAGCTGCTGGATTTTGCCCACCGCTTCGTCAACGATCAATCCATTACCTATTTGAATGAGTTGAAGCCGCTGTTTGAGAAGAACGGCTTCAACATCTTGCGAATGGATGAGCTGACGGAAGTAGAAATGAAGAAGGCCGACGGCTACTTCAAGAATACCATCTTCCCGCTGCTCACGCCTATGGTATTCGACTCGTACCATGGTTTCCCGCTGATGATGAACCAGATGCTCATCTTCGGCGTGGTGACTCATACGCAGGCCGAACCAGAGATTGGCAAAGGACATGAGCGTCTGACTTTCGTGCAGATTCCGCAGAACCTGTCGCGCTTCTTTGAGCTGACGCGCAAAGACAAGGTGATTTTCGTGCCGATTGAAGAGATCGTGCGCGCCAACTTGCCGAAGCTGTTCCGCAACGTAGAAATTGCCTCCGCTAACCTGTTCCGCATCACTCGTAACGGCGACTTCACCTTAGAAGAATCTGACGATATCGACATGGACTTCATCAAAGAAATCCAAGTTGGGCTGAAGACACGCAAAAAGGGGCGCGTAGTGCGGCTGGAAGTAGAGAAAGACGCCTCGCCAGTGCTGATGGACGTGTTAAAAGAGCGGTGGCGGATTGATAACGGCAATGTGTTCGTTATCAATTCAATGATTGACATGAAGGGCCTGCTGCAAATTGTGCGGCACCCAAACTTCCGTGGCAAGGCAGCCAAAATGCCCTCACCGGTTCCGCCTTTGAGCTTGCCTGAAGGCGCCGAAGAAAACCTTTTTGACTACCTCAAGCACCACGATATTCTGTTGCATCACCCCTACAACAGCATCGAGCCGGTGGTGCGCCTGCTAGAGCTGGCGGCCGAAGACCCGCACGTGCTCGGCATCAAGCAGACCATTTACCGCTTAGCAGATGACTCGCGCGTAACAGCAGCGTTGCTAAAGGCTGCTGAGAACGGTAAACACGTATCCGTGTTGTTTGAGGTAAAAGCTAGGTTCGACGAAGAACGTAACATCCGCGAAGGCGCTAAACTGGAAAAAGCCGGCTGTTTCGTTATCTATGGGGTTGGTAAGTACAAGACGCACACCAAGATGCTCCAAATCATCCGTAAGGAAGGGGAGAAGGTAACGCGTTACGTGCACATCGGCACCGGTAACTACAACGAGCAGACCTCGCGCCTCTACACTGATGTGAGCTTGCTGACGACCAACGACGTGTATGGCCACGACGTGTCTGAGTTCTTCAACGTAATTACCGGCCATTCGCAACCCGACGATTACGAGTACCTCATCACGGCGCCCAAAGACATGCGTCAGCAACTCATCCATCTAATTCGCGAAGAGATGAAGAACGCGAAGAAGGGCTTGCCGAGTGGTATCGTGATGAAGATGAACTCTTTGGAAGACAAAGAGACGATCGATGAACTATACCGAGCTTCCAAAGCTGGGGTGCCTATCCGGTTTGTGGTGCGTGGCATCTGCTGTTTGCGCCCAGGCCGGCCGGGGTTGAGTGAGAATATTGAGGTGCGCAGCATTGTAGGCGACTACCTAGAGCACGCTCGTTTGTTCTACTTCCACCAGGCTGGCGCCCCCAAAGTGTACGCCGGCTCAGCTGATGTAATGGTGCGTTCTTTTGACCGACGTATTGAAGCCTTGTTCCTGATTGTGAACCCGCAGCTCAAGCGGGAAGCAATCAGCATCTTGATGCTCAACCTGCAGGATAATCAGAACGCGTACCTGATGCGCGAAGACGGAGCTTACGTGCACGTGCGTCCACGGCCAGACGAGCCTACTGTGAACGTGCACCGGGACTTCTACCGTCGTGATGAAGAGCGCATGGCTGCCGCGACACCTGAAGGCTTGCTGCACTTGCTCTTGCAACAAGCTATCCGCAATCAGCTGGCTGATGATCTCAATACCGAACAAGCTGCCAACGAAGCGACGTTGGCTGCAGAGCTGGCGTGCGAAGACGTGATACCAGAGGACGCGGAATACGCGCATTCTGTTGCCATCGGAGAAGGAGAATTGGACGAAGCGATACGCCCAGATACTTACCTAGGTAAACCATTATCGGAATAGGCAAAGAAGCCTAGATAGCTAAGCAGCAACAGAAAGGACCTAGGTGCTCAGCACCTAGGTCCTTTCTGTTGCTGTTCGTACGAAGCTGTGATGAGTAGCGACTACTCTATCTCACGGGCGCGTGCCTGTACTTGTGTGATGGGCTTACGACCGGAGTGGTCGCTGGCCGGGCGTATTTCCTCGAAATGATCTTCGAAAAGCGCTTGCAGCATACCATCTTTAAGACCAATATCTGGCACCTGCATGGTATTGATATTGGCCCACTCCATGGCCGACAAATAGATCTGGCCGGCGGGTACAATAACGTCGGCGCGGTCTGGGTTGAGCATGGCCACGTTCACGCGCTCATCCATGGTCATTTTGCCTAGCTGCTGAAGCACACTAGCAATACGGCGACGGGAAACGGGTTGATCTAAGCTAGGTTGAGCAATGCTGTAGATCTTATTGATATTGCCGCCAGTGCCAATAGCTTGCGTAACGTGGTAGCGACGCGCATTTTCCTTCACCCACTCCTCCATACGCAGCCATTTCTCATTCAAGGAATCATCGGATTTAACGCCTTCTTCCTGCTGCATGCGCCGAATAGATCCTACCTCAAATGACTGCGAAGCTACTTTGCGCCGGTCGTGGTAAATGTTAAATTCCGTGCTACCGCCACCTACGTCGATATGCAGGTAGTGCTTTTTGTCTTCCAGCAAGTACTCAATAACACGGTTGATGTAGGCTGCTTCTGCCTGACCATCGATTACCTGAATGGTCATCCCTAGCTCATGCTGCACACGTTCGACGATGGCCGCCGCATTTGTCGACATGCGCATGGCCGAAGTAGCACAAATGAGGTAATGAGCCACCTCGTGCACTTCCATCAGTAGCTTGAGCGCATGAAGAAACTTGACGAACTTATCGGCTTTAGCCGGGGAAATTTCGCCCGTGGCAAATACATCTTCCCCCAATCGCATGGGGAAGCGCACGTACTCTACGCGCTTGAGGCGGTATCGGTCGCCGTAGTGGAGTACTGCCGAAATTTGGCACCGTACTGCATTTGAGCCAATATCAATGGCCGCAAGTTTTAGGAGAGGATAGTCCAAAAGCGCTGATTCTTATGGGTTCTGTAGATTAGATGGATGGGTAGGGTGGGCTTAGGTGGGAAGACGAAGAGTAGCAAGGTGTCGCATCGGGTTGCATGAACCAGGAGCGACTAGGTAAAGAAAAACGAGCCGCTCTCAAGGAGCAACTGCTAACCAAAAGTAAGAAGTTGAGCCGCTTTACGTGTTGCTCAATCCTAGCCAAGATAGCTGCAACATCGTAGTTGGGCGGTAACTAGCTGATTTATTGCATAAACGAGATGTAGCTGCCATTCAAAAATAGTGATAAGTAGTACTGCTTGTTGCACCTAGCTGGTACTGTGCCCTGCACATCTTATTGGTCGATGCGGAAGCCAACTCCGAATTGCAACAACCCATTCTCGGGTGACTTTTGGTAAGAAACCGACAAAGCTAGCGACTCCGTTACGGGAGCAATGTAGAAGCCAGCACCAGCGGCGCGATGCCACCCATCGGGCGAAGCCCCCTTGTAGTAAACCCGGCCCTGGTCGTAGAAACCAAAAACACCGTAGTAGAAGGGGAGGATACCGTTGCGGGAGCGCCCCAAAGCTAAGCGTAGCTCCGAGTTAAAGTAAGCGCTGGCGTCGCCAGTGAAGCGGTTACGATAATAGCCGCGCAACCCATTGACTAGACCAATGCTGGTGAATTTGTAGAAGGGAATTTCGTCGTCCTCCCCGTAATTCTTCGCGCCACCTGCTTTTAGCACGAGCGTAACAGGCAGACCAATACGGGCAGAGCCATAGTACTCGGCGAAACCTTGCGTAAGGCCGAAAGTGCCTTTGGTGCCATTAAGCTGATGATACGTATCGTGTTGGGCTACAACGCGTACTCCGCGCCGGGCAAAGGTTTGACGGTCCCGCAGGTCTAGGTCAAACAGCGCATTCACCCCAATTAGGCGTTGGAAGCTGGTATTTGGTCGCCGGTCGGAGGGAAGTGGGCTAGGATTACCGCCGCCTAGCAGGCTGTTATATGCATAATCAGAGGTGTACTGCTCATACGTCGGGCCGAAACGAAGAACGCTCTTATTGAAAAAGACGCGCTCGGCGAATGCATTGATATTGTAGCCACTGTAGCGCGCTTTGTAGAAGTTTCGGTCGTACAAGCCTTGGTCTTTCTTAGTATCGTTGCCAAGGCCGAAGAAGTTATAGAACCGGAAATAATCGCCGTATTCGGCACGGGCCCCAATATCAAACAAGCCAATAGCGTGACGGTGGCGCATGTTCACGGCAAGTTGGCGGTTGCCATTAGTAGTGCCCTGCACGTCAACGCCATATAGGTTTTTATAGCCGGGCTTACGGAAGCCTTGGCGGACAATATCGAGTCCAACCCCTAAGCCAAATCCATCGCTGGAATTGTAGATGGCCGTAGCCCTAGGTTTGTAGCCATCATATTCAAAAGCCTCACGGTCATAGGCATTTATGCCGGGTTTGTCAGATGTGCGATTGTCGCTGTCTTTGTCGAGGTGCAGTTCGGTATCAGTTACGTCGTACACCTTGGTCTTGGTGCGCAGCCCGGCCACATGCGACTCATCAGTAATCCGATCCTTGCCGGAACCACCAATAACACGCACCAGAATGCTATGCCGCGCTTTGCCGGTCACGGTGAATACATCTTTGCCATCTAAGCCGTAGAGGCTTACCTCCGCAGTTTCCTTCGGGTGGAATGTCCGGTCGAAGATGGGGTCGCCGTTTGGCTCTTCCGAATCTTTGGCCTTGTCAAACATGCGTACGCGCACATCGTCGTTCTCCAGTCGATCCACTAGAAATACCTCAGCTTTGTTGGAACCAACAACGTCTACGCGCTTAGCAAGCAGCAAGTAGTACTCGTCCAAAGCCGCTGGTAATTCCTGAATGCGCGCTTTGAGTTTCTGATTGAGCTCCTGCCCAGAAATCGGCTGAACCTCTTTCGGCAGTTGGGCCGTGGCTTGGTCGATAGCTGCAGGCGTAATTCTCTGCTGCATGTATTTGCCGATTTCCTGCCATTGTTCCCGCGTGAGCGACTGCAGCAAGAAGCGGTCGAGGTGGCGAGCAGGCCAATTTAGGCTTTCCATGTCGTGGAATTCAGCCTGGAAATCTTCGATGCTCGGCACGGCCCATTCACGGTTAGCCAGGTAAGTCAGCAGCCCATTCCATAGGGTGAAGCTCTGGTCACGGTCACGCGGAATTGGACGGTAGATCGTCTGTTTTCCCTGCTTATAGCCGGCCCATTTCCAATTGTCTTCGTGCTTGCCAAAGTCAGCTACCAGCATGTCGAAGGCCCGGGCTTTGCCAAGAGCCTTCGCGTCGATGCGCGTATCATTGTCCTTGTACATCTGGCGGAAGAAGCTGAAGGAGCGGCGTACCTCGTCGGCGCCACCGAAGCCTGGCAGGTTCGGTTTGGGGTCAACTGGCCGATCTTCCAGCGTGCCAAGTAAGCCTTTGTACTCTTCCCGGTAAGGACCTAGCTGGTTGTTATCGGGCAAAATGAACAACCTAGGCCGGGCGTGCAGAATATCCGTTTGGTCGAGCAAAGAACCCGTAACCAACGCCGAGTAGGGATGCGCCGTGGGGGTAATATCTCGCAGCACGTTGGCGGCAATAGAGTTGCGCAGCTCTGGCGGCAAAATGCGTGTCACATCCTTGTCAACCGAGCGGAAAACGTACTCGGAACTGTCGGCCGCAATTAGTTTGACGGAAGTCGTCTGCCGGCCACCGCCCTTACCGAAGATGCGCAAACCGCCTTTTTCTTGGCTTAAATCCAAGGTGGGTACCTGCACCGGCTGCGTCCAGGAAGTACGATAGAGCGGCCCAATCCAGAACCGCGTGCCTTTACTTGCCGCATATTGCGGCCCTGGCGCAACCGTTACAGTCGGTTGCCAGGGGGCGTCGGGCTTTACTTTCGCAACGCCTTTCGGAGCCGAAGGGCACTCTGGGATAAAGAAGTTGACAGGTACCTTGGGCAACCTAGGTTCGGTGCAAGCCGACTGAAACAACGTAGCCGAATAAGCCTGCTGAGCTACAGCGGCATCTTGGTTATTCGAATCGAACGTATAAAAGGAGGCTTTGACAGTTCCGTCGGCGTAATATTCAAGCTTAGAAAATCCTTCGCGGGATTCGTTGAACTGCGAGTTGGCGTTAGCTCCCACGTGTTCGTGTTCGGTAAAGCTACCCGCTACCAGGTGGTAGTTGTCTTCGGCGCGTGTGAGTTGCAAGCTGTAATCATGCGCGGCGGCATACACCACGCCCGGATTGTCGCGCAACGTGTTCGTCATCTCCTTGCGGAAGGCCTCATAGTTTGGGTTGGCCATATCGCGTGGGGTGCCCACATTCTGCCGGTACGCGGCGTAGAAGGTGCCAAACACGGGCAGCGGCACGCCATTGCCAAACGGAAAGAGGTGCCGACCTAGGGGCATGCGGCCACCATACACGCCATTGCTGACCACCGGCTGGTGCCCCACGAGCAACACATTCTTGCCCTTCGTGTCATCGAGCACATCTTGCAGTTGCTCCCGAAATTCCTCACGGGTCAGCGTTTTGCACTCTGTGTCAGGCGCTTCCGGCTTATTGTAAGGATGCGTCCACCACGGGGTATTGATGGCAACCAACCGGACCAGCGGCGCCACATCTATGATTTCGGGGCCAGGGCAACCACCCGTCGGTGCAAAGGCATTCTGATCCGGAAGCTGCTGTTCAATGTACTTTTCCAACCGCTTTACCCGTTTCAAGCCCTCGGGGCCGGAGTTAGCCCAGTCTTTGTCCCCTGGTATGAAATAGATTTTGCCGCTTGGTAAGCCTTTCACTAGGCCGATAAGCGCATCAGCACGAGCTTGCAGATCGGTCTGCGTGGTGTCCTTTTTGCCACCTAGGCCTTCATTCCCCACGATGTCACCTAAGTGCACCACGGTGAAGGGACCGGTTTGCTGCTCCAACTGCCGTCGTAAGGCTTGTATGCGAGCAGGGGGAAGGTCGTTTGTTGCCGTATTACCCAGTAGATAAACGGTGTGAGCAGGTGTTTGTGCTAACGACGATGTGATGGTAGCTAGCAGTAAGCTAGCAGCTAACAGTAGGGAAGAAGTCTTTCGCATAGATGACCAGCAAAGCTAAGCTAAAGGCGGTCTACGCAAAAAATGGTGTTGAGGTAGCCTCTGATTAAATTTAGGTTAAATGATCACCTAGCTTCAGACCAACAAACTTAGCCTTGTGTCAGCAGTTCAGCCGCTATTCTAGGTACGCCGGTACTAGCTGGCTCTGTTATAAAGTGCAAGTTCCGACGGCTTGTGAGCGGCGGCTGATGCGGATCAATAATGTAAGTGGGGCAATTTGTTGGGGTATAATTGACCAATCCTGCTGCCGGATATACCTGTAAAGAAGTACCTACCACCATAAAGAGATCAGCCGTAGCCGTTTCTTCAATTGCCCGCTCCATCAGCGGCACTTCCTCCCCGAACCACACGATATTGGGGCGGAGCTGATGCCCCCTTTCGCACAAGTCACCTAGGTCGATTCGATCGGTGGTCATCGGATATACTAAGCTGTTGTAGCGCGTGCTGCGCGATTCAAACAGTTGCCCGTGCAGGTGAATGACATGACTGCTGCCTGCCCGTTCGTGTAGATCATCAACGTTCTGCGTGACAATGACCACTTCATACGCTTGCTCCAAGGCAACCAAGGCTAGGTGTCCGGCATTGGGCTGCGCTGCCCGCGCGGCCGTCCGTCGTTGGTTGTAAAACTCAAGCACCAGCTCCGGATTGCGGGCAAATGCTTCGGGCGTCGCCACGTTCTCCACCCGGTGGCCTTCCCAGAGCCCGTCAGAGCCTCGAAAGGTAGCTAGGCCGCTTTCGGCTGAGATGCCTGCGCCAGTTAAGACTACTATTTTCTTGCGTTTGGAAGTTTCCATTCAAACGTGTGTTGGTGAGTGAAAGCTAGAAACGCCGCAGCTCTGTTGCCGCGAATGTCCATTCAGGTGTACGCACTTCCGAGCTGGTGGGGTTCACGGCGTACCATGCTCCTAAGCCAGTGCGCGGATGATTGAGCAGGACGTGCACTTGCTGCGCTGGCATATAGCTTTGGGCGAGTAGCATGAATTTCTGCTTGGTGCTAGGATGCTCGGCTACGTCGAGCACCAGCACGGCATGTCCTGGTGAGCCGCCCCGGAGTAGAACGTCGCCAGGCTGCACTTGTGCTAGCGGTACCGATTGGAGTTCTCTGCTCAATGACAAGGTGCCTGCGTAGTCGAAAAGCTGATCAAGGTAGCGCCGAAAGACGAGGTGGGTAGGCAGTTCTACTGCTTTTGTAGCGGGTAGTACTTCCTCGTTTCGTACCTGAAAGCCTTTGCCGCTATACCAGTCTGAGAACCAGATGTCGTGTCCGCTCGTGAGGTGAAAGTGAATCTGGTTAGGGTTTTGGCTGAACTGATACTCAGCCCGTAAACGAATAACAGCATCAGCGCATTGCTGCAAATCGCGCGTGCCAACATCAAGGTCTAGCACGGCTGCATGAATGTTCTGCGGGTCTTTCATCTGCCCGTTATAGAGCCGAACCGGCGTACCCACCGGCAACAAAGGCACATGACGCAACCAGTCACCAAACGAACCGGCCGTTAATGGTACCCGCTTACACCCTGGTGGTGGTGCAAACCGTATTGCCAGCGTCTGCGCGGAAGAATAAGGATGATTTAGCCACAAGTACGACCTAGGTGAAGTAGCAATTTCTTGCGGAGGTGCCAGATCAGAAGAAGCGTGCAATAATACAAATAGGCTAAAGCTGCGGATAGAAATGAGAAGCGTATAGAGCATTGATAGCTAAAAGCTGTAAATTAAATAGCGAAGATGCTATAAAGAATAAATATAAAAAAGCCGGCTGCGTTTCACATGAAACGCAGCCGGCTCGTCATTTAGTACTATATCTAACCTATGCAGATGTTATTTAGCTTTAGCTGTTGTAGTACTAGCCGCCTTTTTCTTAGGTGTATCCGCTGTTACCTCGGGTGCTGGAGGCGTTTTCTTGGCAAAACGGCCTCCCTTTGCTGGCTTGTCGGGTGTTTGTTCCGCAAGTTCAAGGCAGCGTTCCAGCGTTAGCTCCTTCGGTTCTTCACCTTTCGGAATTTTCACGTTCTTCTTACCCACCACGATGTACGGTCCGAAACGGCCATTTAACACCTGCACTTCTGGGTTTTCTGGAAACTCCTTAATCAAGCGCTCTGCATCAGCTTTGCGCTTACCCTCGATCAAAGCAATAGCCTCAGGAGCCGTAATGGTGTGCGGATCCTGTTCTTTAGTAAGAGAGTAAAACTTGCTGTCGTGGCGGATGTAAGGACCAAAGCGACCTAGGGCAGCCGTCATATCCTTGTCCTCGAATTGACCGACTACGCGAGGTAGCTTAAACAGATCTAAAGCTTCTTCAATCGTGATGTTCTCGATGAACTGTCCCTTGCGCAGGCTAGCATAAACTGCTTTTTCCTCAGAACCTTCTTTCGGTTCGATCTGTACATAAGGGCCGAAGCGACCGAGACGAGCCGTAATTTTTTGACCCGTTTCAGGGTGTGTACCAATTTCACGGGTCGAACCTAGGGTGCTGCGCTCAATATCTTGGCCACGCTCCACTGTTTCGTGGAAGGTACCATAGAAATTGGATAACATGTGCTCCCACTGCTCGTGGCCGTTGGCAATCAAGTCAAACTCGCCTTCTACCTTCGCCGTGAATTTATAATCGATGATAATGGGGAAGTGCTCCACCAAGAAATCATTGACCACCATCGCGGTGTCCGTTGGGAAGAGCTTGGCTTTGTCAGCGCCAAAGGTTTCCGTCTTAGCCTCGACTTGAACTTCGCTGCCTTCCAGCGTTAGCACATGGAACTTGCGCTCCTTGCCCTCACGGCTGTCTTTTTCCACGTAGCCACGCTTTTGAATCGTAGAAATGGTAGGGGCGTACGTTGATGGACGACCGATACCCATTTCCTCCAATTTCTTCACTAACGAGGCTTCCGTGTAACGTGCAGGGGGCTGTGCGTAACGCTCTGTGGCACGCAACAGCTGCAAAGGCAGTTCTTGGCCCGTAGTCAAAGGTGGTAAGCCACGCGAAAACGACGATTCAGTATCCGTATCCTCGTCATCTTTTGACTCGCTATAAGCCTTCAAGAAGCCTTCAAACGTGATGACTTCGCCCGTAGCCGTCAGTGCTACGCCTGGTTGGGTGCTGATGCCAATGGTGGCTACTGTACGTTCCACTACAGCATCGGCCATCTGAGAAGCCATAGCTCTCTTGCGGATAAGGTCGTACAACCGCTGTTCCGCAGAATCAGAACCTGCCTTTGTGAGGGAAAAATCGGTAGGACGAATGGCTTCGTGTGCTTCCTGCGCCGAAGCCGATTTGGTCTTGAACTGCCGGGTATGCGCATACTCCGCCCCGTAAGCCCGCTCGATTTCTGCTTGAGCTGCAACCAGCGCATCTTGCGACAGGTTTACGGAGTCTGTACGCATGTAGCTGATCTTACCAGCTTCGTACAGTTTCTGCGCTACACTCATAGTCTGCGCTACCGAAAAACCTAGCTTGCGTGAAGCTTCCTGCTGAAGAGTAGATGTCGTAAAAGGAGGAGCAGGCGAACGTTTTCCTGGTTTCTTCTCTAGGTTATCGATGCTATAAGTGGCACCAATGCAACGAGTCAGGAACTCTTGCGCTTCAGCTTGTTCCTTAAAACGAGTTGGTAGCTCGGCTTCTAGTACGGCGCCACGACCCGCATCAAAGCGCGCCGTGATGCGGTAAGCGGAAGAGGTTTTAAAGTGACTGATTTCCCGTTCACGCTCTACTACTAGTCGCACTGCAACCGATTGCACCCGGCCAGCAGAGAGGCCAGTCTTTACCTTCTTCCAGAGCACTGGCGAAAGCTCAAAACCAACCAAGCGGTCGAGTACACGGCGGGCCTGCTGGGCGTTTACCAAGTTCAGGTTAATCGCACGAGGTGAGTCGATAGCATTGAGGATGGCGTTCTTCGTAATTTCTCGGAACACAATACGGCGCGTCTTCGCATCGTTCAGGTTCAGGGTTTCAGCCAAATGCCAGCTGATGGCCTCTCCTTCGCGATCATCGTCACTGGCTAACCATACGGTTTCGGCTTCCTTTGCTAGCTTCTTGAGTTGCGCAATAATTTCACGTTTATCGGGCGAAACAACATAGGTTGGCTTAAACCCATTGGCGATATCAATGGCGTTATTATCCTTCGGCAAATCACGAACATGGCCGAAGCTGGATTTGACTACGAAGTCCTTGCCCAAGTAACCTTCAATGGTCTTGGCTTTGGCAGGTGACTCCACAATGACTAAATTCTTAACCATAAAAGGGTACTAGTGCAGGAGGGAATGCGGTTGTGAATAGAGAACGGCAGATGAAAAACAAAAGTTGAATTTTGCCGCAAAGATGCTGGAATAATCCGGTGTAGCTCTACGAATACACAAGCAATAACCTAGCCGGTCGCATTCGTGGCGAGCACCTTATCTCGTTTTGTTTTAACACGGTGCTTGGGCTGAGAGGTTCACAAACCTCGCTTTTGGAGAAGTATTACTTCGTAAAATCCTGCACGGAAGCCCCGATTCTAGTGGGAAGACAGTGGCGTAGTTATTACCTTTGCCAGTCTGACTATTGGCTCACTCATTCCGCCAAGATTAAGTTAGCCTTTCTTTAATTAGGCGCTGCAATCTCCCCGTTCATATGGCTTCAGGTAAGAATACTCGACCTACTTCTTCCGCAGACGTTCCTTCAGCTACGCCGGAAAACACGCCGGAACTTACCCCATTGGCTTCTGCCAACGGGACAAAAGTGAATGGAGAACGTACGTCGAACCACCTGACTCGCCGTCGGGGAAACGCAGGTGCAACGTCTCGCACGCAGAGCCCTGATTATATAAATGAGCAGCTGAATCGAGTACTCTATGCTCTGGATGCTTTTAAGAAAGGTGATGTATCTGTTCGGCTAACCAAGCAGGATGATGACATCTTCGCTGAAATTGCAGAGGCTTACAACTCAATGGTCGAAATGATCGGGGGAGTAGGCGGTGAAGTTTCGCGCATTTCGAAGGTCGCCGGGGTAGAAGGGAATCTAAAAGCGCGCGCCTCGGCCGAGAATGCGGCCGGGTTCTGGCGCGACATGATTAATAATATCAACGGATTAGTAGACAGTATTGCTGTTCCGGTACTCGAAGTAGGGAAGGTGCTCAAGAATATCTCGAAGGGTAACCTGGATGAGACTTTCCAGATACCTGTGTCGGGTGACTTCAAAGTGATGGCCGAAACCATCAACAAGACGATTGACAACCTAAATCTGTTTGCCGGCGAGGTAACCCGTGTAGCGCAAGAGGTAGGCACCGAAGGCAAGCTCGGTGGACAGGCGTCGGTACCGAATGTTGGTGGCGTGTGGAAACAACTTACTGACAACGTAAATACAATGGCCTCGAACCTGACGAGTCAGGTGCGCGACATTGCCAATGTAGCCACGGCCGTAGCTAAGGGCGACCTGAGCCAGAAGATTACGGTCGATGTGAAAGGGGAACTGCTGCAGCTGAAGCAGAACCTGAACCAGATGGTGGACTCGCTCAACTTGTTTGCTGGCGAGGTAACGCGTGTAGCCCAAGAAGTAGGCACCGAAGGTAAGCTCGGCGGCCAAGCACTCGTGCCTAACGTGAGTGGTGTCTGGAAAGACCTGACCGACAACGTAAATAATATGGCGTCGAACTTGACGAGTCAAGTTCGGGACATTGCCAACGTAGCTACCGCCGTAGCCAAGGGTGACCTGACCCAGAAGATGACAGTAAATGTGAAAGGCGAAATCCTCGACCTGAAGAACATTCTGAATCAGATGGTGGACTCGCTCAACATCTTCGCTGGCGAAGTAACGCGCGTGGCGCAGGAAGTAGGTACCGAGGGTAAGCTAGGTGGCCAGGCACTCGTGCCCAATGTGAGCGGTGTTTGGAAACAACTCACCGACAACGTGAACTACATGGCGTCGAACCTGACGAGCCAGGTGCGTGACATCGCCAACGTAGCCACGGCCGTAGCGAAAGGTGACTTGACCCAGAAAGTAACCGTTGATCTAAAAGGGGAGCTGCTGCAGCTGAAGCAGAACCTGAACCAGATGGTGGACTCGTTGAACCTGTTTGCTGGCGAAGTAACGCGCGTAGCCCAAGAAGTAGGCACCGAAGGTAAGCTAGGTGGTCAAGCACTCGTGCCCAATGTGGCCGGCGTGTGGAAGGAGCTCACCGACAACGTGAACTACATGGCGTCGAACCTGACGAGCCAGGTGCGCGACATTGCCAACGTAGCTACTGCTGTGGCCAAAGGTGACTTGACCCAGAAGATGACCGTGGATGTGAAAGGCGAAATCCTGGAACTCAAAGGCATCCTTAACCAGATGGTGGACTCGCTCAACATATTTAGTGATGAAGTAACGCGCGTATCCCGCGAAGTAGGTACTGAGGGTAAGCTCGGCGGCCAAGCACTCGTACCTCGAGTTGGTGGTACGTGGAAGGAACTCACTGACAACGTGAACTTCATGGCCTCGAACTTGACGAGTCAGGTGCGCGACATCGCCAACGTAGCTACCGCCGTAGCCAAGGGTGACCTGACCCAGAAGATGACTGTGGATGTGAAAGGCGAAATCCTCGACCTGAAGAACATTCTGAATCAGATGGTGGACTCGCTCAACATCTTCGCTGGTGAGGTAACACGCGTAGCACGGGAAGTAGGCACCGAAGGTATTCTGGGCGGACAAGCCAATGTACCTAGCGTGAGCGGCACATGGAAAGATCTGACTGACAACGTAAATAATATGGCTTCGAACCTGACGAGTCAGGTACGAGATATTGCCAATGTAGCTACTGCTGTAGCGCGCGGCGACTTGAGCCAGAAGGTAACGGTAAACGTACGCGGCGAACTCTTACAGCTTAAAGAGAACCTGAACCAGATGGTGGACTCGCTGAATACGTTCGGCGACGAGGTAACCCGCGTAGCTCGTGAGGTAGGAACTGAGGGAAGACTCGGTGGTCAAGCCAATGTGCCCAACGTACGGGGAACGTGGAAAGACCTAACCGACAATGTGAATACCATGGCGGCTAGCTTGACCAGCCAAGTGCGAGACATTGCCAATGTGACCACGGCTGTAGCACGCGGCGACCTAAGCCAAAAAGTATCAGTCGATGTAAAAGGCGAATTACTCGACCTAAAAGACAACATCAACGGCATGGTGGACTCGCTGAACATCTTTGCCGGCGAGGTAACGCGCGTGTCGTTGGAAGTAGGTACGGAAGGTCGCCTAGGTGGTCAGGCCAACGTGCCGAATGTAAGCGGAATCTGGAAGGCATTGACCGACAACGTAAACACGATGGCGGCCAACCTTACCACCCAAGTACGCGGTATCGTCAAGATTGTAACGGCAGTGTCCCAAGGCGACTTGACGCAGAAGTTACAGCTAGAAGCAAGAGGGGAAGTAGCCGAGCTAGCCGATACCATCAACCGAATGGTGGACGACCTAAATCGCTTGGCTGTAGAAGTTAGCCGCGTGGCGAAAGTTGCAGGGGTAGAAGGAAAGCTAACCGAACGGGCCACGGTAGGTGGGGTAAGTGGCTCTTGGAAGGAACTGGTAGACACACTTAATGAGCTTCTGGAATCGATAGCTTCACCCGTACTGGAAGTTAGCCGGGTAGTACGAGCTATTTCGGAAGGTGACCTAATGCAGCGTGTAGACGTCGCCACGGCTGGCGATATTGAAGCCATGTCGAGCGCTCTGAACCTAGCTGTCGACAACCTAAATGCCCTACTAGGCGAAATCAACGACTCGTCGCAGGTGGTAGGCGCTTCTTCGGAAGAGATGGTAGGTAAGGGGCAGGAGATGAGCCGTGTAACGGTAGACGTAGCCTTGGCAATGCAGCAAATGGCCGAGGGTGCGCAGAACCAAGCACTCAAAACGGACCAAGCCTTCAAGCTCATTGAAGAGATTATGCAAGCCACCAAAGAGACGGCCGGCAAAGCAGATATTGTAAACAAATCGGCTATCCTAGGTGAGCAAACTTCGCAGCTAGGTCTGAAGACGGTGGCAGAAGTGGTGAAGAACATGGAAGAAATTTCCAGTGCGGCTTCTCAAACCTCCAAAACCATTGAAGTGCTAAGCACTCGTTCACAGGAAATCAGCAAGTCGCTTGGCGTAATTACTGATATTGCTTCCCAAACCAACCTGCTAGCATTGAACGCCGCCATTGAGGCAGCACGTGCGGGTGAAGCAGGTCGTGGCTTCGCTGTAGTAGCAGAAGAAATCCGGAAGCTTGCAGAAGGCTCGCGCAAATCAGCCAACGAAATTGCCACGTTGGTAGAGGACGTTCGCAAAGACACTACCTCAGCAGCTACTGCCATTTCAACCATGGAAGGGCGCGTGTTGAAAGGTAAGAATGCCACCTTTGAAGCTAGCTCTGCCTTTAAGAATATTGCCACCAGCAGTGGTGAAACACTGCGCACGTCGCGCGACATTCTCACGGCTACAGAAGTGCAGAAAACTAGCATCAGCGACGTAGTGAAGTACGTTGAGGAAGTCGTAGCTATTGCCGAACAAACGGCTTCTGGCACGCAGCAGGTTGCGAGCACCGCTAAGCAACTCTCCAGCTCCATGCAAGAACTGACCGTATCGAGCCAGCGCCTCACTGATATTGCCGACGACTTGCAAGAAGGCCTTTCCGCCTTCCAGTTGATGGAAGAGGAGCCAGAGCCCGAGCCAGAACCGCAGCCACGTCTCAGCCTACGGCATTTATTGAATCGTCGGAACGAGCCGGCGCTGCCTGCAGAGCGAACTATACGTCGAATGCCTGCTAGCAAACAGGCAAGTGCACCGGCTGCTAGTGCTAGGCAGTTGCCGAAAAAGCTAGCTAGTGCTCCTTCCGAAAATGGCACGGCAAATACCGACACAGCAGCCAATGGCAAGCCTGCGCGCAAAGCGCCACCACGGCGTGGCACGCCAGCCGAGCCTAAGCCAGCAGAACCACAAGCAAAAGAGCAGGCGGCCCCACGTGCCCGAGCTAAAGCGAAGAACAAGTAAGTACTGGTATTGTATTACGAGGAAGAAGCAAGGCATGTGCGCCGTCATAGCTATTGCTTCTTCCTCTAAATTGCTTTGGTAATGCCTGAATTAGAAGGAACAAGCGATAGAAAAGTTAGCAAACAGGAGCCCATCATTCAGCTGATCATCTTTCGCTTAGGCGAAGAAGAGTATGGTATTCGGATTGAGCAGGTAAAGGAGGTTACGATAACCCCAGAAATCGCGCGGATGCCAAAGACCCCAGCTTTTGTGAAAGGCATAGCCAACTTGCGCGGCGATATTATTGCCGTCATAGACTTGGAAGAACGCTTCAACTTGCGTCCAGGGGGGGAGCCGCTGCCTAGTGTGAGTTATACGCTAGCCATTGAGGCGAAGGATTATACAATCGGTATTGTGGTGCGAGAAGTGCCGCAGCCGTTGTCGATTCCCATCTCCATCATTGAGAAAGCTCCAGAATTCATTCAAGACATCAACATTCAAGACAAGTATATTGAAGGAATAGCCAAGGTAGAAGGCCGTATTATTGTGGTGTTGGACATGCTCAAGCTGCTGACTCCTTCGGAAATTATGCAGCTGCAACCCAAATCGGAATCTTCACCTGCCTCGGTGCGTACAAAGCCCTAGTTCAGCTTCTCGTTCCCTCAAATCTGCTTCACTAAGTTAATTTTATGAAAAACCGCATTCTCATCGTGGATGATTCCTTTTACATGCGCACGATGCTTAAGAACATGCTTACGGATGCCGGCTACGAAGTAGTGGGCGAAGCTGCTAACGGCCAACAAGCCCTGGAGCTAGCTTTGCAAACAACTCCTGACTTAATTACGCTCGACGTTATCCTGCCCGACAACACAGGCCTAGACGTGCTAAAGGGCATCCGGCAAGAGCAACCTGATGTGAAAGTGGTTATGTGTAGTGCCGTGGGACAAGAGGTGATTGTAAATGAGGCCCTTGAGAGCGGTGCTACGGCCTACATTGTCAAGCCTTTCTCCGAAGAGAAAGTACTTGAAATTGTAGGGGACGCTCTACAAGGCCCCGCTTCAACGGAGGCCTAGGTTCGATCTTGGCCTTGTTCACAGCGAGAAGAGCACCTTCTATCTGGAACGGGCCAATCTTGCGTTTTCTACCTCGTGCAAACCTTAACTCCTTTTACTATACTACTTGGCAATCTGCCTATTCAGGTCCGACTTACGCTGACCCGTTTGGTGCAGAAGCAGCCCGATTTACGGGTAGTGAATGCCGGCTCTGACTCGGAGGAGCTAGGTATGCAAGCGCGTCGCCTTCGCCCAGACGTGGTGATTGTGGCTGATAGCCATATTTCTGCGCTCGAAGCATTGGCGCGGCAATACCCGGTGCCGGTGCTGCTCTATGCTAGCACGCCGTTGTTACAGGGTATACTGCAGCAAACATCTCGCTGGGGTGTGCGCAATTCCATTGGTCCGTTGCCATTAGGAGAGAATGCAGCGGTGGAAAGATGGCAGGAAGATGTTTTGCACAAGGTTCGGGCGTTACAACCGCCACTCTTACCAGCAAGCAAGCGCACACTGCCAGCTCATACCAGAACACTTGCCTTACCGCGTGGCATTGTTGTAATTGGTGCCTCAACGGGGGGAGTGAGGGCAGTAGAGGAATTGGTCAAGGGTCTAAAAATAGGGCTTAGCTGGGCACTTGTCGTTGCTGTTCACCTGCCAGCTCATTTTACCCCTGCCTTCGTAGCCCGACTACGACGTTCTACGTTGTTGCCCGTAGAAATAGCGGAAACAGAAAGCATCCTAGAAGCTGGAAAAATTACGGTCGTGCCGGGCGAATGCAATATGGTGGTGCAAGCTGGTCATGCAGGAGCTTGGCCAATCTGGAAGCTTGTTGCAACGCCTGAACCTAGCCCTAGCTTTGACGAACCGTCTATTGACCTGCTTATGTGTTCGGCTGTGCAAGTAGCTGGTCTACGGGTGCTAGGAGCAATACTGACCGGATTAGGCCATGATGGCACCTTAGGCGCACAGGCGATTCGCAAGCGTGGTGGCGTAGTGATTGTGCAGGATAAAGCTTCCTCGGAAGTATTCAGTATGCCCAATTCAGTAATTCGAGCTGGTTGGGCTAATGAAATACTTCCGTTGCGTGACCTAGCAGCTTGTATCAATAATACCACTATAACAAAGGCAGACTCCAGCCAGCGTTTACCTATAGTGTCCGCCGCTCAGACCGTGTGCCGATGAAATCACGGGAGCAAGAATACCGGGAAATTTTCATGGCCGAGGCGCTCGAATACTACGACGCCATGAGCCGCCACATCAGCGAGCTGGAAAAAACGCCGACTGATGAACCTGCCCTCAACGAGCTGTTCCGGCTCATGCACAATCTGAAGTCGAATGCCCGGGCTATGGGTTACAATCAGATTGGTGAAGTGGCTCACCACATGGAAACCATCTTCGGTTTGATCCGCAGCAAGGAAAAGACCTTTACCGGTTCCGTAGTACCCGTGCTCTTTACTGGGGTAGACACCCTAGGTAATTTGATTCGGGCAGTCGGTGATGGGCAGGAAACAGAGTCTGTCGCTGGCGTTGAAGAGCTACTCGACAACTTAGACCGGCTAGTGAAAGGGGAGGAGCCACTACTGCCAGATACAGAAACGGCAGCTGACGACGATGCGAACCGGAAGCTAGAACTATCCGATTTGGTCTATATCCAAATCAAAAAGCTAGATCACCTGCTGAACCTGGTAGGAGAGCTGATTATTGATCGGGACCGAATTTTAACGCTGAGCCAGGAGATTGGGAGCCCAGCCCTGCAAGCAACAGCCGCTCATTTGTTCCGCATCTCCGACGAGTTGCAGTACAGCGTAATGGACGCGCGTTTAGTAAACGTAGGTTCGCTGTTCAATAAATTTCCTCGTGTAGTACGCGACGTTGCCGCTGCTGAGCAAAAAGAGGTAGAGCTGACGCTAGTAGGACAGGATATTCAGATCGACCGCAACATCCTGCAAATTATCACGGATTCACTCCTGCACTTGGTGCGCAATGCCATCGGACATGGCATCGAGCAACCAGCCGATCGTCTGAAAGCTGGTAAGCCAGCCGTGGGGCAGCTTACCATGTCGGCCCAAACAGAACGTGACGACGTCTTGATCCACGTTGCCGATGATGGGCGGGGCATCAATATCGCTAGCGTACGGCGTAAAGCGGTAGAGCGTGGCTTGGTCGGTAAGGAAGTAGCGGCTACGCTCGATGACGCGGCGGTACGGGCCTTCTTGTTCGAGCCTGGTTTTTCGATGGCACAGCAAGTAACCGAAATTTCCGGGCGTGGCGTGGGCCTCGATGTGGTGAAGCTCGCTATTGATTCGCTTGGTGGGCAGTTGCGCGTTGATTCCACGTTGGGGCAGGGTACCACCTTCACACTTGTGCTGCCTACTTCCATTGCCGTAAAAGGAGCCTTGCTTTTTGAGTTGGATGAGCGCAGCTATGCTATTCCGCTTATGCACACTGATTCGGTGGTGTCGCTGTGGCCGGAGCAGCTACATGTCGTAGGCGGAACGCTGCTTGCTGATCTTCAGGAAGAGCGTGTACCCGTCGTAAGCTTGCGCCGACTTCTGCACAATGGTGATGGGCCACTGCTGCCCGTCCTGCGTTCTGATATAGTCGGCCGTCAGGATATCATCGTTGTGAACTACAACAATCGTAAGTTAGGCCTGATCGTAGACCGCTTTCTGCGCCAGCAAGCCATTGTTATCAAACCAATGAGTAAGCCGCTGGACACAATTGATTTGTTCGGGGGAGTTACGTTGCTAGGGAGTGGTCAAGTATGTTTGGTGCTCGATGTGCCTGCACTTACTCGTCTTTTTCTAGCCAAGCGCCCATAAAAAACGTATTGCAGAATTCAAATTGCTGCCGAGTTGCAGCGACTTGCCAACTGATTGATTGCTATGGATTTGCACATGACGGAACTAGAGCGGGATATTATCCGCGAAATTCTCAACATCGGCTTGGCCCGAGCGGCTGACTCGTTTGCGATAATTGCGCAGGAAAAAGTTTTGCTCGAAGTACCTAACCTGGATATTATGCCTGTTCGCAATATTCTGGATAAGGTGCAAGACTACCAGAATGGACATGCCGTTATTCAGTCCGACATCAAAGGGGATTTCAACGGTACGACGCTGATGTTTTTCTCCGGGCAACATGTACAGCGGCTTTCCCGCGTTTGCTTACGCATGAATGTGCCGGAGTCTACTGATATCAACGAGATGCAGGAGTCGTTGCTGCTGGAAATCAGCAACATTATCACCGGAGCGTTGGTAACGCAGCTTGCTAACATTCTGAAAGCACGTATTTATGGTGCGCCACCTCAAGCTCCGAAAGGCGAAATAACAGAAGCTCTAGGTAACTTAATGCTGCACAAACCGATGGTGCAGCCGCTGATCTTCTCGGTAATCACACAGTTTTCAGACAAGGAGAATTCTGTCGAGCTGCCGCTCATGCTGTTTTTCGACCGTCCGACCTTCGAAAAAATTCTCGAAATCATTCGCACCTACGATTTCCTAGGAGGTGTTCAGCCTTCTTAAAGGAACTAACGTTTCGTTTGCTTATTTTCTACGCTGTCATGTGGGCTGAAGCTTCCGTTTGCATTGAGCAAGCGCATAGCTAGGTCCCCATGACAGTTTTTTCTTTTCTCATCTACGCCTTTTATCTGGTTTCTTATGTCTGCATCTACTTCTAGCCTAGATCAGAAACTCGCTAACTTCGATCCTAATGCCCTTGGCGACGCCGCTGGGGGCGTATATGGTCTCCCGTTCACTGTCGAAGAAGCACAAGTAGTAATCGTTCCTGTACCATGGGAAGTGACGGTTTCGTACCGCGCAGGAACTGCGCAGGGGCCTGAAGCTATCCGGGAAGCATCGCTGCAGGTAGACCTCTACGACGCGGACATTCCGGATGCGTGGCGGCTGGGGCTAGCCATGGAAGAATCGGATGAGCACTGGACGCAGGAAAGTCACCAATTGCGCGCCTCCGCTGCCGATTACATTGGCTGGCTTGAGGATGGCAAGCCTGCCACAAATGCTGCTCACTTTACAGACGTACCAGGCCGCGTAACGGCAAGTGGTAAAACGTTACTAGAGTGGCTCAAGCAAAAAACGGGCGCTTACCTCGATGCTGGAAAAGGGGTGGTAGTACTGGGTGGCGACCATAGTACTCCCTTAGGATACCTGCACGCGTTGGCTGACCGGCACGAAGAATTTGGCATCCTGCAATTTGACGCTCACTGCGACCTGCGCCCGGCGTATGAGGGGTTTGAGTATTCGCACGCATCCATCATGTATAATGCCTTACAGCTGCCACAGCTTAAGAAGCTTGTGCAGGTAGGTATTCGGGATTATTGCCAGCAAGAGGCTGAACTGGTAGAGCGTAGTAATGGCCGCGTTATCATGTTCACCGATCGGTTTATGCGTGAAGAGATGTACGGCGGTAAATCGTGGCGCAAGGAGTGCAAGAAGATCATCGCACAACTCCCCCAGAAAGTGTACATCAGCTTCGATATCGACGGCCTTGACCCTAAGCTTTGCCCTGGTACCGGCACGCCTGTACCAGGCGGTCTAGAGTTTGAGCAGGCGTTATACCTGATCCGAATGGTCGTACGCTCGGGACGGCAGATCATCGGGTGTGACCTGAACGAAGTAGCGCCCGGTGATACCGACTGGAATGGCATTGTAGGCGCCCGCTTGCTCTATCACCTGTGCAACTGGATGGCGGTATCGCAAGGCCGTTTGAAAGCCCGGGAGCAAGAGAAGTAGCCAGTACCAACATAAACCCTGATTCTGCGTATGGTTGTCCAGCTCTTTTGAGCGCACACTCTCTCCCTCACTAACGCACCATTATCATGGGTTTCATCATCAAGTTCCTTCTAACGGCCGTCATTACCTATGTTCTAGGAAATTTTCTGCCTGGCGCTCACCTTGCCGGCTTCAGCGACGCAATCTTGCTGGTGCTCGTTCTGGCTGTGCTAAATGCCGTCGTTAAGCCAATCTTAAAGATCCTTGGTTTCCCAATTACGGTTTTAACCCTAGGGCTCTTTCTACTGGTGATTAACGCCGTTATTGTATTGATAGCCGATGCAATCTTACCTGGCTTCAAGCTTGATGGCTTTCTAGCAGCCATCCTGTTCAGCATCGTGCTGTCGCTCACGACATCCGTGGTGGATATGGTGACTACCTAGGTTTCTAACAAGGTACCGTGAAAAGAAAAAGCCCCGCCTGTACAAGGCGGGGCTTTTTTTGTGAAATAACTTTTCTACAAGCGGCGAATCTGTGCACCTAGCGCCGTCAGTCGCTTATCAATGTACTGGTAACCACGGTCAATCTGCTCCACGTTTTCTATCAAGCTACGACCTGTAGCGGAAAGGGCCGCAATCAACAGCGCAACACCCGCACGAATATCGGGGGACGTCATGGTGATACCATGCAGACGAGTGCGCTGATCGAGGCCAATAACTGTGGCGCGGTGCGGATCGCAGAGGATAATCTGTGCTCCCATATCGATCAGCTTGTCTACGAAGAAAAGGCGCGACTCAAACATTTTCTGGTGGATCAGCACCGTGCCTTTCGCTTGCGTAGCTACCACCAGAATTACGCTTAGCAAATCGGGGGTTAAACCCGGCCATGTATGGTCTGACACGGTCAGGATGCTACCGTCTAGATAAGTCGCGATTTCGTAATGATCTTGTGCCGGAATGTAGATATCGTCGCCGCGGAATTCCAGTTGAATACCTAGCTTCCGGAACGTATCTGGAATCAGACCGAGCTCCTGAATTTGACAATCTTTGATGGTGATTTCGGAGCCCGTCATGGCAGCTAGGCCAATGAAAGAACCGATTTCAATCATGTCGGGCAGCATGCGGTGCTCAGTGCCACCGAGCTCCTCGACGCCTTCGATGGTCAGCAGATTAGAGCCGATGCCATTGATTTTGGCGCCCATGCGTACCAGCATTTTACAGAGCTGCTGCAAGTAGGGCTCGCAGGCGGCATTGTAAATAGTTGTAGTGCCCTCCGCTAGCACGGCAGCCATAACGATATTGGCCGTACCAGTTACCGAAGCTTCATCGAGCAGCATGTAGGTGCCTTTCAAGCCATTCGGTGCTGAGATACGGTAAAAGTCATTGCCTTCGAGCGTGAGTTGTCCGCCCATCTTTTCCAGACCTACGAAGTGCGTGTCTAGGGGACGACGACCAATTTTGTCACCACCTGGCTTCGGCAATTGGCACTTGCCAAAGCGGGACAGCATCGGACCTAGGATCATCACCGAGCCGCGCAATGCTCTCCCTTGGGTGACAAATTGCTCCGAGTCAAGGTAGCTTAGGTGAACATCATCGGCCTGGAAACGATACGTATCGGAGGATAGCTTACCAACCTTCACGCCCATGTCACGCAATAGCTCGATGAGCTTATTGACGTCGCGAATATCGGGGATGTTAGAAATCGTAACGGGCTCCGACGTAAGCAGTACGGCACACAAGATTTGGAGTGCCTCGTTTTTAGCACCCTGGGGTATAATTTCTCCTTTTAGCGGTTGACCGCCAATTACTTCAAAACAGGCCATTTCGGGAAGAGCTGCAAGCTGTAGGTTGCAAGCCGCAAGCTAGGTTGAATTCGAATAGAATAGAGCTGTCTGGCAAGACAGCAAGCCAATAGCTGCATAGAGTACCAGTACTAACCTGAACCCTTGCAGCAAACTGGGTTATTGGGGAGGCTGTTGGGGCTCTTGACGCTTCTTGCCACCGCGACGCTGCTTGTCGCGACGGTTGTTGCTGGTACCGCGGCGTACTTCCCGGTCACCACGTTCGCCACGGTCAGTACGTTCACTGCGGTCGTTACGCGGCTGCGGCACGATGAAGGGCGCCGGGCGGCCGTTCGTAGCAAACTCAAACAAGTTCTGGGCGTCTACTTGGGCAGGATCTAGCTCCAGCTTGCCACCTGATAGCTCCTTCAAGTGCTTCAGGATGGTGATGTCTTTCGCATTCTCCTTATTGTGAGAACGGTACAAGAACTTCATGGTGCGTCCGATAGCAATAGTCGCCTGCTCGCGCTCTGCTGCATCCTCCATAGCCAGCGCTTTTTCAATCAGCAGCTCAACGCCTCGGCCGTATGCTTTCAGCTTGGGTGAGTTCTTTGGGTAAGCAACGCGTTCAGGTTCTTGCTCTAACTCTAGGCTCTTGAGCGGGAAGGGGCTGTCTACGTCTAGTTCTTCATCGGCCATCATAAACAGATGGTGCCATACCTTCTGTTGGGCATCAGGCTGGTCGCGTAGGCTAGGGTTCAGGCGGAAGATGAGCTGCACAATCTGCTGGGCACGCCGAGTGCGCTCGGCTTTGTCCTCGATGGTGCTCAGAGTCTGCACCAGTTCGTAGGTACTCTGGCCGTATTCACGCAGCAGCAGCTCGTTTTTATAAGGGGAAGGGAGATATGTCATTCGGAAAGTAAAGCAAACCTAGCCTGAGCCAAGAGTGGCTCAGACTAGTCTTTGTCGGTGTAAATATAGCCCGAGTCTTATGACTAACGACTCAGGAACCAAGCTAGGAGCTACAACACCCGCAGCTTAGCAAAGCTCAGCAGCAGCGTTTTTTCACCCACTTCTTCAAACTGAATAATAGCTTTGGTCGAACCAGCCTGGGTTTCTAGCTTAGCTACTGTGCCAAAGCCAAACTTTGGGTGCTCTACGCGCTGACCTGCCGTAAGGTTAGACGTGTCACTGGGCTGAAAATCAGCGGGTGGTGTATACCCCTTGGCTACTGTCTTGCGCGGAGCAGGAGGGATGAGGTTGCTCCGACGTTCCAGCACGTGACCAAATGGTGACTCGCCCGCGCCCGGGCCAGAGGAAGCCGAAAACTTAAAGTCAACGTACTGCGGATCAATTTCATCCAAGAACCGGCTTTTTTCGCAGCTACGCAAGTTGCCCCACTGGTAGCGCGAGGTAGCATAGCTAAGCGTGAGCTTCTTTTCAGCCCGCGTGATGGCCACGTAGAACAAACGGCGCTCTTCCTCTAGGTCAGCCCGCGAGGTGATCATCATCTGAGAAGGGAAGAGGTTTTCTTCCATCCCCACAATGTATACGTTACGGAATTCTAGCCCCTTCGCCGAGTGGATCGTCATAAGGGTCACCATCTCGCCGTCCTGCTGAGCGTCCTTAGTGTCGGCGTCCGTAACGAGGGCAATGTCTTGCAGGAAGGAGGCTAGCGACTTATCCTCTCTTTCAGGATCATCGACATACTCCTTGATACCATTTAATAGCTCCTGAATGTTCTCGTAGCGCGACAGGCCTTCGATGCTTTTATCGGCATACAACTCCTCGATCATGCCGGAGTTTTTGGCGATAAACTTGGCTGCTTCAAACGCATCTTCCTTGCCGGCAACCACGGTGTAGCTCTTGATCTGCTCCGCGAAACCAACGACAGGGTTAGCTACGCGGGTAGGAAGAAACTGGTCGGCGTTGCTCACTACTTCCCAAATCGTATGATTTGCTTCCTCAGCTGCATTGATCAGCTTGCTGATGGTTGTGTCGCCAATCCCGCGCTTCGGGTAGTTGATGACGCGTCGTAGCGCTTGCTCGTCATTAGGGTTCACCGTCATACGCAAGTAGGCCACTAAGTCCTTGATTTCCTTGCGCTGGTAGAACGACAAGCCCCCAACAATTTTGTACTTGATGTTAAGCTTACGCAGGGCTTCTTCCATTGCCCGGCTTTGGGCGTTGGTGCGGTAGAGGATAGCGAAATCATCGTAGGATAGATGATGGTTCATCTTGTCCTCGTAGATCGAATTGGCGATTAGCTTTCCTTCTTCGTTATCAGAAGCTGCCTTGATAACCTCAATCAGCGTGCCTTCCTCATTCTCGGAAAAAACATCCTTGCGTAGCTGCGCTTTGTTGTTCTTGATGACGGAATTAGCCGCCTTCACAATATTCTTAGTCGAGCGGTAATTCTGCTCTAGCTTAAAAACCTGCAGCTCCGGATAGTCCTTCTCAAAATTGAGAATATTGCTGATATCGGCGCCGCGGAAAGCGTAGATACTTTGCGCATCGTCACCTACTACGCAAATGTTGCGGTCCTTGGCGGCTAGTTTACGCGTGATGAGATACTGCGAGTAGTTTGTGTCTTGATACTCGTCCACCATCACGTACTTGAAGATGTTCTGGTATTTGTTCAGCACATCCACGTGGTCCTTGAACAGCACGTTGGTCTGGTAGAGCAGATCATCAAAGTCCATAGCGCCGGCTTTGAAGCAACGCTGGGCGTACTGCTGATAAATCACCCCAATTTTAGGGCGCAGGGCAGCTTCGTCATCCTGGCGGATAACTGGGTCGTTGAGGTACTGCTGCACCGAAATCAGCTTGTTCTTCGCGGCCGAGATGCGACCTAGCACCATGCTCGGCTTGTAGAGCTTATCGTCCAATTCCAACTCCTTCACAATCTGCGTAACCAGCGTTTTGCTGTCCTGAGTATCGTAGATGGTGAAAGAACGAGGGTAGCCAATTTTATCAGCTTCCGAGCGCAGAATGCGGGCAAACACCGAGTGGAAGGTACCCATCCATACATTTTTCGCATCAGGGCCTACTACTTTCTCAATACGGGCGCGCATTTCCTTGGCGGCCTTATTGGTGAACGTCAAGGCTAGGATATTGAACGGGTCAACATTCTTCTCTAGCAGGTGTGCAATGCGGTACGTGAGCACGCGCGTCTTGCCCGAGCCGGCGCCCGCGATAATCATGCACGGACCCTCGGTGTTCATCACCGCGGCCGCTTGGGAGGGATTTAATAAAGTAAGATAATCCAGTGCCATGCGTTAAACTAAGCTTTTTGGCTTATTAGCAAAGGTAAGGCTTTCGGGTGGGGGAAGGAAATAGAATGGTACTTATACCGAATTGAAGCAATTTGCTACCCGACTGTTGCCCTTGCTGAGAAAAGTATGTGTATAACAGCGCTTCACGTGGTTTCATTGCAACGATGGCTTATTATGGCTCTGAGAGGTGTTACAGCTGTATCTTCGCTGCGTGAATTCTTCTGCTGTTAACCATATTACTTCTACGAATAAGCCACCTGTAGCATTATTGTGCCTATCCCGGAGTTGGGGCGGATTAGAAATCAACACGGTAAAGCTCACGAAATGGATGCAAGCGAGAGGCTGGAAAATTACGCTGATCGCACCGCCTGATTCACCCGCGCTGAAGCAGGCGCAACTAGAAGGCCTGTATTCGGTATCGCTGAACAGTCGATCAAAATCGTTTAGCCTAGGTGCCGCTCGCCAACTGGCTAGGTACTTACGACAGCAGCAGATTCAAGTGCTTATCGTCACCCAGAACCGCGACCTCGGTTTGGTGAGCCTAGTAAAGCTATTGATGGGTAGGCGGATTAAGCTTATCTATCAGCAACACATGCAACTAGGTCCGCCCAAACGTGACCTATTTCATACCTTACGTTTTGGGGTGCTTGATGCTTGGCTTTCCCCACTGCCTTGGCTGGCTAAGCAAGTTGCCGAAAAGACCCGCTTCGATCCAGCCAAGGTGCATGTAGTGCCGCTCGGTATTGAGCTAGGGCGGTTTATCAATCCAGGCCTGACCAAGGCCGCTGCCCGGCAGCAGCTAGGGCTTCCTGCTGAAGGTCCGTTGCTAGGCCTGTTAGGCCGCTTTGATAGTGGCAAAGGACAGGACTTCGTGATTGAGGTAGTGCATCAACTGCGGACGCAACATCAACGGCCGGTCGAACTAGTGCTGATGGGCGAACCGACAAAAAACGAAGGAGACGAATACCTAGAACATCTGCATGGCCTAGTACGAAAATACAACTTGGGGCAAGCCGTCCATTTTCGTCCTTTCAATGCCCAAACGGAGGTTTTCTACCGCGCCATTGATGTATTTGTAATGGCCTCCAAAAACGAAACGTATGGCATGGTGACCATTGAAGCCATGGCGGCGGGACTACCCGTGCTAGGTACGCGCATTGGTGGGACAGCGGAAATCATAAAGGACGGCCAAACTGGATTGCTTTACCCGCCCGGTGACACCCAATCCTGTGCACAAGCCGTACTGCGCTGCCTTGATAACCCAGAATGGGCGCAACAGCTAGGCCAAGCTGCACAGCAAGAGGCCATTCGAACGTATTCGCATGAGCGCCAATGCGAGCTAACCGAACAGATCATTCAGAAAGTGACCGAGTAACGGAATAACTAGGCGAAGTTGTTGAACGACCTTGCCTAATCACTCCGTTGCGCTTGTGTATCTTTGTAGTTCGCTTGTTTGCAACATCATGATTATCATCCAAAATACTGTCATCTCTGACGACATCCGCGACAACTTCTTTGTCTGCAACCTGGAGGCCTGCAAAGGCGCCTGCTGCGTAGAAGGCGACCTAGGTGCGCCTTTAGAAGAGAAAGAGCTAGCTATTCTAGAAGCCGAGTACAATAAAATTAAGCCGTTTCTTACGGAAGCCGGACAGCAAGCCATTGAGGAGCAAGGGCTATACATCAAAGATTGGGAAGGTGACTATAGCACCACGACCATCAATGACCGAGAGTGTGCCTATGCGCTTTATGATGAGCGGGGCATTCTGAAGTGCGGTATTGAACAGGCCTATTTGGCCGGTGCTACCAGCTTTAAAAAGCCAATCAGCTGCCACCTGTATCCAATCCGCATTACCAAGTACGAAGACTTCGAAGCGCTGAACTACGACCGCTGGAACATCTGCAATCCGGCGTGTTCGTTTGGCGCTAACCTAGGTGTACGGATTTATCAATTCTTGAAAGAGCCACTTATCCGCAAGTACGGCGAGGAGTGGTACGGGGAGTTGGTGCAGGAAATTGAAAATCCGGTAGCCTCGTAGGTATCTACTTATTACTTACAACAAAAAGGCCCGATCAATTCTGATCGGGCCTTTTTGTTGTATAAAGAGAGCTTACTACAACACCGAGAAATCGAATGAATCCAAGAATGCCGTAGTGAAATTTCCGGCGCGGAAATCCTCGTTGTCCATCAAAGCTAGGTGGAAGGGGATAGTCGTTTTCACGCCTTCTACTACAAACTCACTCAGGGCACGCTTCATCTTCACAATGCACTCCTCGCGGGTTTGCGCAACGGTGATGAGTTTGGCAATCATTGAGTCGTAGTTCGGCGGGATGGTGTAGCCCGCGTACACGTGCGTATCGACGCGCACGCCATGACCACCTGGGATGTGTAGCACCGTAATTTTGCCGGGCGAAGGACGGAAGCCGTTTGCTGGGTCCTCCGCATTGATGCGGCATTCCATAGCGTGCATCTGGGGCAAATAATCTTTACCCGTAATCGGTATGCCAGCAGCTACTTTAATTTGCTCTTTGATGAGGTCGTAGTTTACTACTTCCTCCGTAATGGGGTGCTCTACCTGAATACGAGTATTCATTTCCATGAAGTAGAAGTCACGGTTCTTGTCCACTAGGAACTCGATGGTGCCTACTCCTTCGTAGCTGATGGCCTTCGCACCCGCCACTGCCGCCTTGCCCATTTTATCCCGCAACTTGTCGGTCATAAAAGGAGAAGGCGTTTCCTCCACCAGCTTCTGGTGACGGCGCTGAATGGAGCAGTCACGCTCCGAGAGGTGAGCGGCGCGGCCGTACTGGTCGCCTACAAGTTGGATTTCGATGTGGTGCGGCTCTTCCACATATTTTTCCAGATAGATGCCATCGTTGCCGAACGCTGCTTGCGCTTCAGTGCGGGCGCTGTTCCACGCTTTTTCAAACTCGTCGTCGTTGCGGACGATGCGCATACCGCGACCACCACCACCAGCCGTAGCCTTCAGGATAACCGGGTACTTCACGCGGTGTGCTACCTTTAGACCTTCGGCAATCGAATCCAGCAAGCCATCAGAACCAGGAATGGTGGGCACACCAGCTTTCTTCATCGTGGCCTTTGCCGAAGCTTTATCACCCATAGAGTTAATCATCTCCGGGGTAGCACCGATGAACTTGATGCCATTTTCCTGGCAAACACGCGAGAATTCCGCGTTTTCGCTCAAAAAGCCATAGCCAGGGTGAATTGCATCAGCATTAGTGATTTCTGCTGCGGCAATCAGGCTAGGGATGTTCAGGTAGGATTGCGCCGAGGGCGGGGGGCCGATGCACACGGCTTCGTCAGCAAAGCGCACGTGCAAACTTTCCTTATCAGCTGTGGAATACACTGCCACAGTCTTAATGCCCATCTCCTTGCAGGTACGAATAATGCGTAATGCAATTTCGCCCCGGTTGGCAACTAATATTTTCTTGAACACAGGTCTTTAGATCTAGATGTGAGAACGGAGAGCTTAGAACGTAGACAATAGGCTGTTTACTACCTAGGTCTATGCTCTAAGCTCTCAATTCTAAGCTCTGAAAATTACATTGGCTCAATCAGGAAGAGCGGCTGGTCGTATTCGACTGGGTTAGCATTCTCAACCATCACTTTTACTACCCGGCCTGAAGTTTCAGCTTCAATTTCGTTGAACAGCTTCATGGCTTCGATAATGCAGATCACCTGGCCTTGCTCAACCAAGTCACCCACGTTCACCAAGGCAGGACTATCGGGGCTGGCTGACCGGTAGAACGTACCAATCATAGGCGACTTGAGTGGCACATAGTTGTTGCTAGGAGCAGCGGAAGCAGCCGGTGCTGGTGCGGCTGCTGGTGCGGCCGGTGCCGGTGCAGCGGCGGCTGGTGCCGCCTGCGCGGGGGCCGGAGCTGGCGCCGAGCTAATAACTGGCTTGTAGCTAGGTTCGCGCTGCACCGAGATTTTAAACTCCTCGGTTTCAATGTTGACTTTGTTCAGACCCGACTTGGCGATAAAGTCGATCAACTCTTGGAGTTCTTTTGCTTTCATAGCAGGCTGCTTCTGCGGGGAATTACTTGACTCGTTCGACATAAGAATAGTCGCGCGTATCGACGCGGATTTTGGTGTCTTGCTCAATGAATAAGGGCACCTGAATACGAGCTCCTGTTTCTACTGTTGCGGGCTTGAGAGTATTAGTAGCCGTATCACCACGTAGACCGGGCTCGGTGTAAGTCACCATGAGCTCTACGAAAGGAGGAAGCTCAGCGGTGAGCGGCTGCTCCGTTTCGGCGTGAAAAAGTATGGTAACTTCTTGGCCATCCTTTAGCAGATCATGGAACGGTACCATGGATTCAGGCAGCGTTACTTGCTCGAAGTCAGCGTTGTTCATGAAGTTGTAGCCATATTCATCCTTGTACAGGAACTGATGCGGCCGTTGCTCCACCCGTGCTGTTGTCACTTTCACACCGGCATTGAAGGTGTTGTCGATGACTTTGCCGGTTTTGATGTTGCGCAGCTTGGTACGTACGAAGGCAGGGCCTTTGCCCGGCTTTACGTGCTGAAATTCAGTGATGATGTACAAGTCGCCGTTGTACTCGAGGCAGAGGCCGTTTTTAAAATCTGCGGTGGTTGCCATCTGGATAGTATTGGGTGTAGGTGTTGAATTTTGAATAAGAGCCTGAAGGCTGAATAGCTAGGTATGCAGATGCCTGATTATTCAACGTTCAACATTCAAAAGCAAAAAAAGAAGTGCCGTCCCGTAAGATGGCGGGGCGGCACAACGGGAGTGCAAGTATAGAGGTTTTCCGCGTTCAGCCCATTACTTAAGCGAGTTGCGGATCAGGTTTTGGGTCGTAAGCCCATTTTAGATACAACGCACCCCACGTAAATCCGCCGCCAAAGGCAGCAATGATGAGGTTGTCGCCTTTGTTAAGCTGCGATTCGTAGTCAGCTAAGCACAAAGGAATGGTACCATTGGTGGTATTACCGTAGCGGTGAATGTTGAGCATCACCTTCTCTTCTCCTACGCCCATACGGTGCGCGGTAGCATGGATAATGCGCTTATTAGCTTGGTGAGGTACTAGCCAGGCCACATCATCAGCTGTAAGATGATTACGCTCCATAACTTGAGCTGCTACGTCGGCCATATTTTTTACGGCAAACTTGAATACGGTAGCGCCTTCTTGGTGCACATAATGTTCGCGTTGCGCAACAGTTTCGGCAGATGGGGGGCGGCGACTACCGCCTGCTTTTTGGTGTAAGTAGGGCTCGCCGTGGCCGTCAGAACATAACACTTGGTCTTGCAGACCTAGCCCTTCCGTGTTCGGCTCCAACAAAACCGCACCGGCACCGTCGCCAAAGATGATGCAAGTGGCGCGGTCAGTATAGTCGATAATGCTCGACATCTTGTCGGCACCAACGACAATAACCTTTTTATAGGCGCCCGTTTGAATAAACTGAGCTCCTGTAGTCAGTGCGAAAATAAAGCCTGAACAGGCCGCCTGCATGTCGAAGCTGAAGGCGTTATTGATACCAACAGCGGCCGAGATGATATTAGCCGTAGCTGGGAATACTAAATCGGGCGTAGTAGTAGCGCAGATAACTAAATCTATTTCCTCGGGCCGAGTGCCGGTTTTCGCCAGCAATTGCTCTACGGCCTTTATACCCATCACCGAAGTGCCCTGATTCTCGCCCTTCAGAATGCGTCGCTCCTCAATGCCGGTTCGACTAACAATCCACTCGTCAGTAGTTTCTACTAAGGTTTCGAGTTCTTTATTGGTGAGGATGTAATCGGGCACATAGGCGCCCACCCCAGTAATGGCGGCGGTAATTTTCATTGGGGGCGCAAAAGCAGCTTGTCAGTAGAAAGGTCTCTACTAGACTCAAGACTTGAAAGTAGATTTAATCTGATCCGCAATACCGGATTTAGCCATTTGGTAGCCCTGCAACAACATATTGCAGATGGCCTGAGGCGTACTTACGCCATGTCCAATGATAGCATTGTCGTTGATGCCTAGGATTGGACTGCCCCCAATAGCTTCGTAGTTAAATTTGTCGAAGAACGGATCGTGCATCTGCTTCTCGGCCAAGATATCGTAAATCGACTCGGCCATTTTCAGAATTACATTACCCGTGTAGCCGTCGCACACAATGACGTCGGCCTTCGAGTTAAATAAGTCGCGACCCTCAAGGTTGCCAAAGAAGTGAATATGGGGGTTCACTTTCAATAGCTGGTGTGCGGCTTGAGCATTAGCGGTGCCTTTGCCTTCTTCCTCACCTAGATTCATGAGGCCAACTGTAGGCTTCTCGATGCCTAATACATATTGTGCATACAGCGAACCTAGCTCCCCAAACTGCTCCAGCATTTCGGGTTTGCATTCGGCATTGGCCCCTACGTCGAGCAGGATGCCATAGCCACCCCCCATCTTCGGGACAAAATTAGCGATGGCAGGGCGCAGTACACCGGACACTGTTTTTACGCTGAACATGGCACCTACGAGCATTGCGCCCGTATTGCCAGCAGAGCAGAAAGCTTCTACTTCACCGGCGTGCAACATGCGGTAACCAACGGCAATGCTGGAATCCTGTTTTTGCTGGTAGGCTTTGGCCGGGTGCTCGCCCATCTCAATTACCTGACTAGCAGGAACGAGTAGCAAGCTTTCAGCCGCCGCCCCGTACTTTTCGAGTAAGGGGCGCACGGCTGATTCTTGGCCAATAAGCACAATCTGAGCTGAGCCGGCTAGCTTTTCAGCTGCTAACACAGCGCCATCGACAGCAGCCTGGGGGGCGAAATCACCACCCATTGCGTCCAGGGCAATCTTCATGTACGAGGAATCAAGGGGTACGTAGTCGGAAAGGCAAACCGATTGTAATCGGTAAAGCGAAGGTTATTCCTCGTCAGTAGAGGGAGCAGCTGCGGCAACAGGAGCAAAGTCTTTGATTGCTACTTTGCCATTGTGGTACAGGTCGCCATCTACTACATACGCCTTATGACGTAGGTGCAATTCACCCGTGTTAGGGCAGATAGTAACTGCTTTGGGAGTCAATTTGTCGTGGGTGCGACGCTTGTCGCGGCGGGTCGAGGACTGGCGGCGCTTAGGATGAGCCATGAGTGAAAATTAAAAAGTGTTGAGTTTGAAATTTTGAATTTGGATTTAGTGCACGAGCACCTAGTTCAGGTTTCGTAGTGCATCCCAACGTGGGTCGGTGAACTCTTCGTCATCGTCATCATCCGCTTTGGTGGTGAAGATGAGTTTAGCATCAGCATCGGGGTTTTCGTCAGGCTCGTTCTGGAAGCGCGGGTGCAGCTTTTTCATCGGAATAGCTAGCCCGATGTAGTCAAAAAGGTGCTGGGCGATGGGCAAGGTCTGCGTGTCAGGCGTGATTTGAAGCACGTTGTCATCCAGCTCTAGCTCCTGGTCTCCGAAGCGTACCAACAGTTGGTGCTGCACATCAATAGGCTGGTCGAACTCATCTAGGCTGCGGTCGCAAACTAAGCGCACTGTGCCTGTAATGTGAAAGTTCAGCGTTAGCAGAAGCTCCGTTTTGATGAGGTCTACATCAGCATGGAGGCGACCATCCTGAATTAGGTTTTGATCAAACTGCGCAAAGAAATCCGGACCTAGCTCAAACGCAAAGTGGTGCGTTTTGGAAGCTAGCTTGGCAATTGCCAAATCATATTGAGTGTCCTTTTTCACGGCGGGAATTTGTAATAGGGGGCAAAAGTAGAAAGATTTCCCCGTTTTATAAAAACGTAAGGTAGAATACCAGCGGCCTATGCCTTTCTAAGGATAAACTCGGGACTGATACCCAAGCGTTCGTAGAGCTTTTTAGCTAGGTCAAGCGTAATGCGACGCTTGCCGCTGAGGATCTGTGAAAGCCGGCCGGCCGGAACCTCCAGCAGTTGGGCCAAGTCTTTTTGTTTAAGACGGAGTTGCTGCCGCTTTAGCTCAATCATATCAACCAAAGTGGTCGGCAGGTTTGGTAGAGAAGTTAGGTGCAGTCGTTCCTCATACGTTTCTATCGCCGTTGTGAGCTGGGCTACTGTTGCTGTTTTTTCCTCGTTGGACGCCGCTGAGTTGTTCATCAGCAAATCGAGCTGACGAAGCGCCTCTTTGTATTGCTGCGGAGTATCGATGCTCATAAAGAGAGAAAACAGAACAGAAGTGATGCTTAGGGTGCGAAGAAGTGCAAAGGTGTAAAAGAATGTTTTTCGCAGAAAATAAATTTCGTTTTTGAAAAGAAAATTTCCGGCGGTCACTCATTAACAGCCTTCTTACGAAGCAAATCTGCCCCACACTTTTATAAGAGTGCAGGGCAGATGGTGTAAAGCTAGGTTTGTGAAAGCGTAGCGCTAGCGCCTCTCCACAGATTGTTCAGCGCGCTTCCGAACTAAGTCGCAAGCGAGGTACAAGGCTTCGCGGAACGACGTAGGATCAGCTGCAAACTTGCCTGCAAGCCCGTAGGCAGTGCCATGATCGGGGGAGGTGCGGATAATAGGCAAGCCGGCCGTGAAGTTAACACCCCGCTCAAACGCAATGGTTTTGAACGGAATCAAGCCTTGGTCGTGGTACAAGGATAGCGTCGCGTCGAAGCTGCGGAACTGACCGGTACCGAAGTACCCATCGGCAGGAAAGGGGCCGTATACCAAGTGCCCGTTCTCCAGAAACTCTTGAATAACAGGAGACACGATGTCATTTTCCTCCGTGCCGAGCAGTCCGTTTTCGCCAGCGTGTGGGTTCAAACCTAGCACTGCAACCCGCGGCTTGTCGAGACCAAAATCCTGCTTCAGCGATTGGAGTAAGATGCGTAACTTGGTCGAGAGCAACTCTTTGGTGATCTTGCCGGGAACGTCTTTCAGTGCCACATGACCCGTAACCGTCGCTACTCGCAGTTCCTCGCTGGCGAGCAGCATCAAGCTTTCGGGAGCACCAAAAAAGCTCGTCAGGAACTCAGTGTGGCCTGGGTAACGGAAGTCGTCGGCCTGTGTGTTCTCTTTACTGATAGGCGCTGTGATGAGACCGTCGAGCAACCCTTCTTTTAGGTCGCGGCAAGCGGCCAGGAGCGATTGGCGAGCGGCACGCCCTGATGCTTCAGTAGGCTGACCAGGAGTCAGGATGAAATCCTCTTCCCAACAGGTAACTGCATTGAGCTTGCCCGGATCAATATCGGCGGCAGAACGTACCTGACGAAATGTTAGCGGGTTAGCTTGCTTTTCAACCGGAAAATCGTCGAAGAGGACAGTTGCCGTACCGTACACTACCGGCGTGCAGTACTTGAGCAGGCGGTTGTCGAGGAAGGTTTTATAGATAATCTCCGGCCCGATGCCGGCGAGGTCGCCGACTGAAATACCTAGGCGGGGCAGGTTGGTCATGAAAATAGGGGTGAAGTCAGGAGAATGGTGGTGTGCATCAGACTACGCACACCGTTGGTTGGTTTTACGCTTGGCTTTTCAAAAAGTCATACAACAGCCGCACGGTTGTGCCAGTGCCGCCTTTGCCACGGTAGCTGTCGGGGGCAGTGAGAAACGCCGGGCCGGCAATGTCGAGGTGAACCCAAGGATAGTCGTCGATGAAACGCTCCAGGAACTTGCCGGCTGAGATGGCACCTGCATCGACTTTACCTAGGTTAGCAATGTCGGCAATGTCGGATTTGATATGGTCGGCGTACTCATCCCAAAGCGGAAACTCCACGATGCGTTCGTGCACACGGTGGCCCGCTTGCTTGAGTTGGTGCAGGCGCTCGTCGCCGGCGGTGCCCATGGCCACAATGCCTTCTTTGCCGATGGCGCGGGCCGCAGCGCCAGTAAGGGTAGCAATGTCCACGACCATTTCGGGGTTGTATTTGCGGGCAAATGCCAGTGCATCACCTAGCAGTAGGCGTCCTTCAGCGTCCGTGTTGAGCACTTCCACGGTAAGGCCGTTGTACATGGTTAGCACGTCGCCAGGTACGAAGGCGTTGCCGCCGGGGCGGTTGTCGGTGGCGGGCACTAGGCCGATAACATGCACGGGTACTTGATTCTTGGCTAGGGCGTAGAGCACACCCGTAACAGCCGCACCGCCGGCCATGTCGCACTTCATCAGATCCATAGAGCCGGGCGTAGGCTTCAGGCTCAACCCGCCCGTGTCAAACACGACCCCTTTGCCAACCAGCACGTACGGCTTGGCATTGCGCGCATTGTCGGGCTTCCACTCCATAATGGTGAATGTAGGCGGCTCGGGGCTACCTAGGTTTACCGCCAACAGGCCGCCCATACGCAGCGCCTCGATGTGCATCATATCGAGGATTTCGGTATGATAACCGGCTTCGTCTCCAGCGGCGGCCATGCGCTCAGCAAACTGGGTTGCGTTTAGCTTATTGAGCGGTTCGTTGACCAAGTCGCGAGCTAGGCAAACCCCCAGCAACAGCCCTTCCAACTCTTGCACCTGCGCCGCCGAAACGGTAGACCCAGTAAGAACCACACGCGTGAGGCTAGCTGGCGCTTGGCTCTTCTCGTCGGTCCGGTACCCCTCAAACTGATAAGCCGTTAGGTAAAGGCCTTCAGCTAAGGGTAACGCCCCATTACCCTCGGCCGTGAGGTCACGGATATAAAGCTCCTGCACTTTGGCCGTCTTTAGCAAGCCATGCAACTGATAGCCACTTTTACGCAATTCTTCCGCGACTAAATGCGAGGTGGGCTTCGTAGCCGCCACCACAAAGTAATGCTGATGCGTGAAGTGATTGACGGTGACAAACTTGCTGTCGGAAGCTAGCTGGTCGTGTACATACTGACGGGCGGCTTCAGGCAAGTCCGTCAAGTCAGCGGGCAACTCTTTAGTGCCAGCAGGCAGAATGAAAACAGAGCTAACGCCTTGGGGCAAATCAGCAGCGTAGGAGAGATGAAGAGGCATGAGCAGGAGGGCTAAGGGAGCAATGCAGAGGGAAGACTAACGACCATCAGCCAAAAATCGGCTGCGCCAAACGTATCTTTGATCCGCAAGGTAGCCGTCTTTTGAGAGATGTTCGTACAGCAAGCCGCAGAAGTGGGGTGCTGAATGATCGTTTTCTCGGCAGTGTTAGCCTTGCGCAACGTTTTACTGCTCACCCTCTGTACGCCCCTCCGCGCCATGGACCACGTCAGCCCCAAAAAACACCTAGGTCAGCACTTTTTGGCTGAACCGTCTATTGCTCAACGCATTGTTGAGTCGCTGCGCTTGCCCGACGGCGTAACGGAAGTACTAGAAATTGGTCCCGGCATGGGTGTGCTCACGGGCAGCTTGCTCCAACACAGCGAGTACCAAACAACTGTTGTCGAGATTGACCGTGAATCGGTAGCCTATCTAGAGCAGCACTTCCCCTCGCTGCACGGGCGTATCATCTCCGCCGATTTTCTGCGGCAAGACCTAGGGCAACTGTTTCCAGGCAAGCCGATGAGTATCATCGGCAACTTTCCTTATAACATCAGCACCCAGATTTTCTTTCAGGTGCTCAATCACCGGCAACAGGTACGTGAGGTGGTGGGTATGCTGCAAAAGGAAGTAGCGGACCGTATGGCTGAGCCGCCCGGCTCCAAAGTCTATGGTATCATGAGCGTGTTGCTGCAAGCCTACTACAAGGTAGAAATGCTGTTCACGGTGCCGCCCCATGTATTCGTTCCGCCGCCCAAAGTGCAGTCGGCTGTTATCCGCCTGACGCGCAATGAAACCGAAAAGCTCGACTGCGACGAGAAGCTGTTTTTCCAAGTCGTGAAGCAAGCTTTCCAAACGCGTCGCAAGACACTCCGGAACGCTTTAAAGCCATTCGGCATGCCTGCGGAAATGACCACTGACCCGATCTTTGATAAGCGCGCCGAGCAGCTAGGTGTGCCAGAGTTTATCGGATTGACCCAACTGATTGATAAGCACCGTCAAGAGCGTTAGGAAAGCTACAAGCACGACAGCGCACTGATTATTGATAACTGTTAATTGGTAACTGAATTCATGTCTCTCTGCCTCTGCATTGATGAAATGCATCCTTCCTTGCCGCCAATGTTGCAGGAAATTGGCGTGCAGCTTCATTTTCGGCCTGATCTGAAAGCTGATGAAGTGCCGGCGGCCCTGGCCGCTCATCCGTATGACGGGCTGATGGTGCGTAGCAAACTACGCATCACTGCTGACCTGCTGGCACATGGGCCTCATTTGCGCTACGTGGCCCGGGCAGGGGCCGGCGTGGACAATATTGACGAAGAAGCCCTAGCCGCTGCTGGTGTTACGCTGCTCAATGCGCCGGAGGGCAACCGCGACGCAGTCGGAGAATTTGCCATTGGGCTATTGCTGAGCCTGTTTCGTAACGTAGTGCGGGCTGATAAGGAGGTGCGACAAGGCGTGTGGCGCCGCGAGGCGAACAGAGGAGAGGAGCTAGGCGGGAAAGTGGTGGGCTTGTTTGGCTACGGTCACATGGGGCGGTCGTTTGCCCGCCGCCTCTCGACTTTCGACTGCACCGTGCTGGCCTACGACATCGACCCGACGGTGCCCGCCGACCAATATGCTACCCTGGTGACGCTGGCGGAGCTGCAAGCTCGTGCCGAAGTAGTTAGCCTACATTTTCCGTACTCCGCGGCCAATCACCATTACATCAACGGCGAAGTACTTGGTGCTTTTCAAAACCCGATTTGGCTACTGAACACGGCCCGCGGCGAAGTTCTCGACCATGCGGCACTGGTTGAGGCGCTGCAAAGCGGGCAGGTGCGGGGCGGGGCGCTCGATGTGCTGGAAAACGAAAAGCTAGCTACGCTCACGCCCGAACAGCAAGCTAGGTTCGACTTTCTGCGAAACGCTGAGAACGTAATTTTATCCCCACACATTGGTGGCTGGACGCACCAATCGTATCGTCGCATCAATGAGGTGCTTACCCGCAAAATAGCCGCTTTTTTGGGCTCGGACCAGGGGAAGGCATAGTCGGAAGTTTAAGCGGATTTCGTATATTTGTATCAAACCTGTTCGGAGAACGGTTGGCTTGGCCGACCGTTCTCCTTGTTTTTTAGCTTACCACCCTCCGACATGGCTACCATTAATTATTACACTCCCGAAGGCTTGCAGAAACTGAAAGATGAGCTGCAAGAACTCAAGATCCGGGGTCGGGCCGACGTAGCCCGGCAGTTGGCCGAAGCCCGCGACAAAGGCGACCTGAGTGAGAATGCCGAATACGACGCAGCCAAGGATGCCCAAGGGCACCTAGAGCTAAAGATTGCGAAGCTGGAAGAAGTGCTTGGCAATGCCCGTGTCATCGATGATACAAACATGGATACCAGCAAAGCTTTGATTATGAGCAAAGTGAAGCTGAAGAACCTGAAAAATAACGCCGTGCTCGACTACACACTGGTGGCTGAGGAAGAAGCGAACCTAGCTGC
Source organism: Hymenobacter sp. GOD-10R (assembly GCF_035609205.1). NCBI lineage: Bacteria > Pseudomonadati > Bacteroidota > Cytophagia > Cytophagales > Hymenobacteraceae > Hymenobacter > Hymenobacter sp. GOD-10R. The sequence continues at coordinate 3,906,209 of NZ_CP141184.1, read as the reverse complement.
CGGCAAAATCTCGGTGAAATCACCCATCGGCAAAGGTTTGCTTGGCAAATCGGTCGGTGATGTGGCGGAAATCACGGTACCCGCCGGCAAACTTCAGTTTGAAGTTCTGGAAATCAGCCGCTAATGAGTAGCGGAGTAGCGGGGCAGCTGAGTAATTGTGACAAGGGCGGAGCTAATAGCTTCGCCCTTTTTCTTTTTGCCGCGTACTTTGGGGCAGGAAGCTGCTGCGTACTCCACCCCGGGGCAGTAAGCCCATACTCAATTCCTTCGCTACTCAGTTACTCTTCTCTATGCCTTCCATCTTTTCTCGTATCGTGAGCGGTGAGCTGCCGGCTTACAAAGTTGCCGAGGATGAGCACCACCTAGCTTTTCTGGACATTACGCCGCTGGTTGAGGGGCACACGCTCGTTATTCCGAAGCGCGAAATCGATTACATCTTCGATATGCCGCCCCAGGAGCTGGCTGAGCTGAACCTGTTTGCGCAACGCGTAGCACAAGGAGTTCGGGCCGCCGTGCCGTGCAAGCGGATCGGAGTAGCTGTAATCGGTTTAGAAGTGCCGCACGCACATATTCACCTGATTCCGATGAACCACGTGTCGGACATGAATTTTGCCAACCCCAAGATCAAGGTGCCCGAGGACCGGATGCGGGAACTCGCAGCAGCCATCATGGACAAGGTACCTAGGTCGGAGCCGCGGGGCGCGGCGGCTGATCCGGCCCTGGCAACGAAAGCGGAGGAAACCAAAGCCGTACGTGAGAAAGCCTCTACTACCGGACCTGGTGAATCCACTGGTGGCCAGCTGAGCCAACTAGTGGCGGGCCTGTATTTCGTGAGCGAATCAGATGCGCCGCTTTCACCCGTGAGCTATGACGTGCCCAGTGGCGAACTGACCAATGACACCATCCTGAAGGCACTAGGTCAGCCAGCTGACACCAAGGTAGAAACGCAGGAGTTAACCTATTTTCTGCGCAACCACACTGCCGACCAAGGCGTGTTGAACGACGTAGACCTAGCTAACCGGTTCAAAGCCTTGCAGATGTACATGAAGCAGGAGCTAGAAGATACCCAAGTATACCGCCTCGGCACGGGTCCACAGGTGCAGGTGTTTGCTCTTGGAAAAACTTCTGAAGGCAAGCTGGCTGGCTTCAAGACGGTACTAACGGAGACCTAGGCCTTACTTAAATTTCTAAGCCACAAGCCCCGCTGGTGCGCCTTCCTTGAAGCCGTACCAGCGGGGCTTTTCTGTGCTTGCGGCAGGCGAGCTGTCATCAGAAGCTGAGAGCTTGTACAATAATAAAGTTGCTTTTTAATCACATGGATATGTGATAAGGCAGGCTTCTATTTGATTATCAGGATCATATATCTTTGGTTAACTGCCTGATAACGAACGTGCCTTCAGAAACGCAATGCTTTTACTGGTGCGTTTGGGTTTTGTTGGAGAGCATACGGTCTAGGGAATCGGGCAGATAACTTATCCTAATCACCATTCTTATACTTCCCGTTATGCGTCAGCCTTTGCCCTTGCCCGTGCTCCTGATTTTGGTGGTCTTGTTTGCTTACTCTGGTAAAAAATCCGCTACTAATAGACAGCGTGCTAAGTTGAATTCTGTTCAAGTGGCAAAAAAGTGGCGGGCGGCTCTCTCCTTTACTCAAGTGCCTATTGTCAGGCAGTATAAGGGACAACCTAGCCCAGCAAACGTAGCTAGCCTCGTGAAGCGACCTGTTTCAGATGATAGGAAGTCTGCGAACATTATGTTTCATGTAGCAGCGGCTAACCCTCAAAAGGAAATGACCACCCGTTAGCTGATGTCGAGAAGCAACTAACCAATAGGTGCTACCACGATAGCTGCAATTCGAAGCCATGGTTGTTGCTTGCTAGCAACCATTCACTCGTCCTTCATAGGAGGACGCATGCAGCCAAGATGCGCAAACGTGAGTCCGTAACACCGACTTTCGTAGTTTTCGGCATTTTTTCGTTTGCGTAGCTTCACAGTATGAACATCAAACCCTTTCTATTCTTTCTCGGGAGTCTGGCCGTGGCGCAGCAAGCCCGAGCGCAGAGCTTCACCGTCTCTAAGCCTATTACAGACGCCCTAGCCCAAGTGCAGCCCAACGACATAAAGGCTCATATTCAATACCTGGCCGACGATAAGCTAAAAGGCCGTTTGCCCGGCACGCCCGGTTACCAGATGGCGGTAGATTACGTCACCGAGCAGCTCAAAAAGCTAGGTGCCCAGCCCGCCGGTGAAAACGGGACCTATGTACAGAAGGTACGCCTACGTCGTGCATTCACCGCGCCCGGTGCTACGCTGACGGTGCAGGCCCAGCAAGGCACTGCACCGACTCTCGCGTACGGACAGGATTTTATGTTCTACCCCAACCCGGAGGAAGCCCAGGTGAGCGTGCAGGCGCCGCTGGTGTTTGCCGGTTACGGCATCAGCACGCCTGAGCTAGGATACGATGACTACAAGGGCGTCGACGCGAAAGGGAAAGTGGTGGTGATTGTGCGGGGCGCGCCGAAGAAGTTTTCTTCTACGGTAGCTCTCTACAATGAAGACCTGCTAACCATCATGCAAACTGCTGCTCGCCACGGTGCAGTAGGCGTGCTAGTAGCCAGCACCAAGCCAACGGCCAAGCTGATTGCACAGCCGAAAGGAGTGATAAGCGTATTAGGGCCGGATGGGAAAGTGGCCGTGTCGCGGAGCTATGCTACGAAGCAGATTCGCATGTTAGGTACCGTGAATGCTGCTACGCTACAAAACCTGTTTGTGGGTGCCGCTGCCGACACCGGCCGGGTCCTAGCCTCACTGCGCACCGATAAACCCATGTCGCAGGCGCTGACCGGCAGCCTGACGGCGCAGTTCCGCTCGACCTACCAAGACGTAGACAGCTATAACGTAGTAGGCAAGATTCCGGGCACTGATGCCAAGCTGAAAAACGAGTACGTGGTGCACAGCGCCCACCTCGACCACCTAGGTATCAGCACGCCTGTGGAGGGCGACTCGCTCTACAACGGCGCCCACGACAATGCCTCTGGCGTGGCGAGCGTGCTGGAAATTGGCAAAGTATACTCGCGGCTGAAGGAGAAGCCCAAGCGCTCGGTGCTGCTGGTGCTGGTGACGGGCGAAGAAATGGGCCTGATGGGTTCGGGCTATTTTGCGAAGTACCCAACCGTGCCGAAAGCGCAAATTGTGGCTGACGTAAACACCGATATGCCGACCATCATCGCGCCGTTGCTATCGGTGGTGCCGCTGGGCGCGGAGAACTCCTCGTTGCAAACCCAAGTGACGAATGCTGCCAACTACCTAGGTCTGACGGTAGAGGATGACCCGGAGCCCGAGCAGAACCGTTTTATCCGCAGCGACCAGTACAGCTTTGTGGCCCAAGGGATACCCGCGCTGCACATCAAGTACGGCAACAAAACGGCCGACGGCCAGAATAACCTTAGCCAGACCGTGCAGCAGTGGCGCGCCAAGTACTACCACAAACCCCAGGACGATATTAACGGCGTATTTGACTTTGAAGCCGGTAAGAAGTACGTGCAGCTCAATTTTCTGATTGGCTACCAGATTGCTCAAAACCCTGCCCGCCCGACCTGGAACCCCGGTAATTTCTTTGGGCAAAAGAAGGTGCAGTAATTCCTCGTTTGTACCAAATACACTGAGCCCCGGCGGGACGACATTCCACGTTAGCTTGGATGTCGTCCCGCCGGGGCTCAGTGTATTGTGTAGGCTTGCTGCTACTGCGTCGGCCCGGAATCAATGCTAGCTTGCAGACGCGTTTGCACCTCTAGCGGGAGCTTACTCAGTAAATCTAGGCCAGTAGCAGCTTCGATGGCGTCGACGGATACCCGGTACTGGCCCCAGTTGGGGCTGACACCATTGTCATTAGGAGTATCGATGGCGATGAGACGAGCCTGGCCCGCGGCGATACGCTGCAGGTCGTTGCCACCTTCAGGCAACACCACCAGCACTTTCCAAACGCGCTTGGGCACGGTGACGTGGCCATTGTCGAGGGTCGTAGCTAGGCCGTTGGCACCGGTGCCGCCTTTGCCGTAGCTCCCCATGATGATGTAAATTTCATTGCCACGGTCTACCAGCGAGCGACCGTATTCTTCCAAGGCCGACCAGGTCCGCTGGTTGTTATTAGGCGCCTGCGGAATCATGTTGGTCATCAAGAAGGTTGCCGAGTTATCGTCGAGGTCGGTGGTACGGTCGGCACTAGGGCAATTGTGGCCTTTGTCGAAGCCTGAGCCTGAGTAGCTGCGCGGCGTGACCTGGTAGAAGCCGCGGGGCAGGGCTAGGTCGGGGCGGAAGTCGTCTTGGCGTGGGGCCGAGCCTCGCCAGGCACGGTTTAGGTGCCAACTCACCCAGGTGGGCGTGCCACGGTTGGCGTTGTAGCCAATGGTGAACTGCGGATGCACCAGCAAGTAATTGGTGGCGTTGGCCGGGTCACTGGTTGCCCCACTGGGGTTGCCTAAGGCCATGTTATCGTCGCGGCTGGTAACAACAGCGGTGGCTTGGCGCGTGGTAGCAGGAGGGAGGCTAGGCAACGAAGCGCTCGGCCTAGGTGCCGGGCTAGGTGCTACACTACCAGAAGCATCCAGCACAATATCATCGATGTTCAGGCGCCCTTTACCCTTATCCGTTTTGCGAATTTCCAGGCGAAGTGCACCCGCGGTAGGAGCCGGGAAGGTGGTAGCCACAAGGCGGGCACTAGTGCGCACCGACTGACCGAGGCGCACGTAACGGCGACCACCATCGGAGCTGGCCCACAACTCCCAGGTGCTCGGGGCATCGTCGCCGTAGCTGGCGCTGCTGACGCGAATGCTGCGCACCCCGCGTGGCGCATCGAAGTTCATGCGCAGGCGGCCCCGCTCACGCAGACGAGCAGCGTGTTCGCCGCGTTTGTGATCTTGCTCGGAGGTTCCGATCAGGGCCTCCGTAAAATGCCAGGAGCCAGAGCCTAAGGTTTCATCGGCCTCGGCGTACGCGCCTTTGCTGCCAGCTTCAAAGGTTTCGGGGAAGCCGGCTGGAGCCTGGGCTGCCGAGACCGGCGTGATGTAAGGAGCACGAACCGTAGCGGGCTGGTCGGCAGATTGCTGGGAACAGGCGAGTAGGGCAAAAGGGAAAAGAAGGTGCAATCGGCTCATGCCATAAGAAGTAATAAGTGTAAAATCCGCAGGCTGAGGGAGAGGAGTAGCCTTAGGTCCTGAGAAGCAGCTCAACCAACATCAGGCCAGAGCAACCTACTGTCGAGTTACATAGTATTTCATTAAAAACTAGTCATTATCCTACTTTTGCTGCGGTTGGTACAAATTTCGCCTAGCGTAGGTAGCGGCTCGCGTTTCCCGCAACAAAATAGGCGCTGTTGTTCTGTTTTTCCACCCACTCTCCCTATTTGCTATGAATCTGTTTTCCTTCTTTACCCACCATCCTCGTCTCGCCACGTTCGGGTTGTTGCTTCCGTTGGCCGGTGCTACTGCGTTTCGTGCGCCCCAACAAACCAAGCAGGCCGACCCGGAGGTAATTGCGCAGTTTGGCTTGCTCAATAATGAGCCGTTGCAGAAGTTCATCGACGTGAAAGGCCAGCAAATGGCGGCTATCTCGAACCGCGCTAGCTACGGCTACAACTTTACCATTGTCGATTCGCCCATCATCAACGCGTTTGCGGCGCCGGATGGCAACGTCTACTTCACTCGTGGTATTATGGCGCACTTCAACAACGAAGCGCAGTTTGCCGGAGTATTAGGGCACGAAATCGGACACATCACGGCCAAGCATGGGCAGAAGCAGCAAACGCGCTCCACGCTAGCCACCGGTGCGCTGCTGCTAGGGTCCATCTTTTCGAGTCGAATTGCGCAGATGGCGCAGCCACTGTCGCAGGGGGTGGGGCTATTATTTTTAAAGTATGGCCGCGACGACGAGCGGGAATCGGACCAGCTAGGAGTCGCTTACAGCACCAAAATTGGCTACGATGCGAGCCAAATGGCCGATTTTTTCCAAACGCTGCAACGAGAGCAGGCAGCTAGTGGAGCCGAGGCTGTGCCCGATTTCCTGTCTTCGCACCCGAATTCTGCCGACCGCTACACCACCGTGAAACAGCTGGCTGCCAATGCCAAACAGCAGGTTGGAGGGCGTACGCTCACCGTCAATCGAAATTCTTACCTGCGGATGCTAGAAGGGCTTCCCTACGGCGAAGACCCACGACAGGGCTTTGTGGAAGGTAGCATGTTCTACCATCCCGACCTGAAATTCCAGTTTCCGGTACCTAGCGGCTGGAAGACGCAGAACTCGCCCACGCAGTTTCAGATGGCTGAGCCTAGTGGCAAGGCCGTGCAAATCCTAACCACAGCCGGCAACGGCACCTTGGAGGCCGCCGCCCAGAGCCTAGCGGAGCAGCTGAAGCTTCAGTCGCCGCAAGCGTCGCGCACGACTATCAACGGCTTTCCTGCCGTGGCGGTGCAAGGCAACCAAGTGGGGCAAAGCCAATCGGGTGGGCAGAGTATTACGGCTAGCACGCTCTCCTACGTTATTCAGGATGGCAAAAGGCTGTACGCGCTGATTGGGCTGTGCGCGCCTAACACGTTGGACACGTACGGGACGCAGTTTCAGCGGGTAGCCCAAGGCTTTGCCCGCCTCACCGATGCTAGCAAACTCAATCGGCAGTCGGAGAAAGTTCGCATCAAAACTGCCAAAGCTGGCCAGACGCTCGCCCAGGCGCTTACCGCCAACGGCATCCCGGCGAAGCGTCACCAGGAGCTAGCCATTCTGAACGGCATGCAAACCACGGACAAGCTCAGCGCCGGCATGCTGTATAAAGTGGTGGGCAAGTAGGCGAGGAGCTAGGTCGGCTAAAGGAAGCTAGGTCTGCTTTTATTAGGTAGAAAACAAACAGCCTGGAAACGACACGTTTCCAGGCTGTTTGTGTATAAAGCGGAAGCTAAGCAGCTAGTTGTAAGGAGTAGAGCGGGGTGCTATACCAAGAGGCGAGCTACTTGAGCAGTGGCGCGTGAATCTTGCGCAGCGTCTTCACCGGAATCTTGATGACCTCCCGGTCGTAGGTCAGTAGGCCGTTTATTTCGCCCTCTACGTCGGTGGTTTGGGTGTATACGGCTGCTGAGAGCCCGTTCTTTTGATAGTATTCTACAATTTTGGCGTACTTCTTCTGGTAAGCTTCCTCCACTGCTTTCGCATCCTTGTAGGTCTGATAGCCCCAGTTGCGCATGGCCGGGTTCCAGAGGTGTCCCTCGATGGGCCAGCCGATGCCCCCAAATTCGCCGATAACGATGGCCCGGTTTGCCTGTGCTTGCGGAGCCCTAGGTTCTGGCTCGTAGGTGTGAATGTCGTAGAAGTTTCCGGCGCCCCGGTCGTTCCAGCCGCTTACGGCGTTTACCAGTCGGCTCGGGTCCAAGGCCTGCACTTGCGCCGCTAAGCGCGGGTTGTCGTACTCGCCCCAGCCCTCGTTGTGTACCACCCAGGTCACGATGCTAGGGTGGTTGTAGAGGCGATCGACGAGGCGGTGCAACTCCAACTCAAACTGCTCTTTGGCGACTGAGCGGCGTAGTGGCTCCTGTATCGCTCCAGAGCGCTCATTTTGCGCCGGCATATCGAAAAAGCCCGAGGGCATATCCTGCCATACCAGCAGCCCCAGCCGGTCGCAGTGATAGTAGTAGCGGTCAGGTTCTACCTTGATGTGCTTGCGTAGCATGTTGAAGCCCGCTTGCTTGAGAAAGTCTAGCTCAAAGACCATGGCCTCATCGGAGGGTGGCGTGAGCAAGCTAGCCGGCCACCAGCCCTGGTCCAGCGGTCCGTTTTGAAAGACGAACTTGTTGTTGAGTAGCAGCACCGGTTGACCAGGTATGGGACCTGGGCCCACTGAAATCTTGCGCATGGCAAAGTAGCCCGTCACGGCATCGACCGGTGCGCCCGTCACGGTAGCTTTGGCATAAGCCGCCGCCACGGCTCGCTCGTTGCGAGGACGCTGGTTGCGGGGTGTAGTGCCGAAGGGGTCCTGCACTGTCACGAACTCCGTTTTTAGGTCGTAGAGAAAGGGACTGTCGGGTGACCAGAGCTTGGGGCTAGGAAGGTTGAGGTAAGCCACCTGCCCGGCGCGCACTAGGGTTGTTGCCACCGTCTTTTTGCCATCGAGGGCAGTGAGGCGGATGGCGGTGGTGTAGTCTTCGGTTGGGCGGTGCACGAGGGCTTCCACCCGCAAGCGGCTAGAGTCTACCTCGGGCGTCAGCCGCACTTCTTCCAAGTAGCCCGCGGCAGGCACCGGCTCCAGCCACACCGTCTGCCAGATGCCGGACACGGGGGTGTACCAAATGCCATTAGGATTCAGCAGTTGCTTGCCGCGGGGCTGTTCGTCGGTCGAGGTGGGGTCGGTTACCCCTAGCAGCAGCTCGTTGGTGCCGCCAGCTTTCAAAAAGTTGGTAACATCAAAGGTGAACGGGTCGGAGCCGCCGGTGTGGGCGCCCACCAGGCCGCCGTTCATCCATAGGCTACACTGGTAATCGACAGCGCCAAAGTGCAGTAGCACCCGTTGTCCTTGCCAGGCCGCTGGCACCTGCAACTGCCGTCGGTACCAAAGACGCTGGTCGGCTTGCAGCGGCTTCGTCACGCCCGACAGCGTCGATTCCAGGCAGAAAGGCACCAGAATCTGACCATCGAACGCCGTTGGCGTAGGGGCCGTTTGGAGCGTAACGGCGTAGTCCCACTGGCCGTTCAGGTTCAGCCACTGCGGGCGCACCATCTGTGGACGGGGGTATTCGCGCCAGGCATTGTCGGGTGTCACCTTTTTGGCCCACCGACTCATAATAGGGGCTTTCTGCACCGGCGGCACAGCGGGAGTTTGGGCGCGGGCGGAGCCGAGCAAGGCTAGGCCTAGCCCGGTCAACAGGCTTAAGCGGGAAAAAAACTTCATTGGCTAAGAATAGTTGGGTGGGGGAAAGTGCTGTAAGTAAGTACTTTGTTTGCACAGCGTAATGACCACCACCCAGTTTTCACGGACATAGTGGATTATCTACGTTTTTACAACGCCTCACGCCTAGGTCTCACCAGGTTATGCCCGTAGTAGCCTCGCGAAACACCCACAAGACAGCTAAGCGCGTAGAAGTAGCGTTTAACTCGACCATGACTCTGTTTCTATAATTTTATATGATCCATTTCTCCTCAAAAGTTCTCCTAGCTAGCTTCGCTACGGCAGCCTTGCTCTCTGGCTGCGGCAAATCGGATAGCCGCAAGCAGGCCGAAGCCGATATGCAGCCCGATGCGGTTTTTGAGCGCTTCAAGCCTAGTTTTATCGATTCGCTCTGGTATTATAACCCGAAGTGGGCGTCGGGCGCTGGTTTTCACAAGTACGATTCGCTGTTAGTAATACCCAACGCTGGGCGTCGGCAGCTCGACTCGGCCTTTCAGGTGCGGGCCCGCAAGCAACTGCTAAGCATTGAGGCGGGGAAGCTCTCGGTGAACAACCAGACGGACTACCGTCTCATTGAGAACTACCTCAACCGTGCCCGCTGGTACGCCGACACACTCCGCGACTGGCAGTGGAACCCGGCCAACTACAACCTAGCTTCGTCGGTAGCTGAAATTCTCAACGGCCGCTACCAGCCGCTCGACCGGCGCCTGCGTTCTATTTCCTTTAAGCTTTGGCGGGCTACTGATTATTACGAAGCCGCCAAAGCCAACATCAAGCAGCCCACCAAAGAGCACACCGAGCTAGCAATCCTGCAAAACCAAGGCGGGCTGAACGTGTTCGGCAAACCATTGCTCGACTCGGTCGCGAGGTCGGGCTTGTCGGAGCGGGAAAAGCAGCAGCTGCGCGACCGAATCACGGTTGCGCGCCAAGCCATGGAATCTTACGTTGCTTTTCTGAAGGGAGAAGTAATGCCCGCCGGTAAGTTTCGCAGCTTCCGGCTAGGTAAGGAGTTGTTCGATAAGAAGTTCGCCTACGATATTCAGTCGAGCTACACCGCCGACGAAGTGTACCAAAAAGCCCAGCAGCACCGCCGCGAGCTACTCCGCGACATGCACCAGCGCGCTACGCGCCTATGGCCTAAGTACTTTGCCGGTCAACCTGTGCCTACCGATTCGTTGGCGCTCATCAAGCAGGTTGTTGGTAAGCTCTCTGAAAAGCACGCCACGCAGGCTGGATTCGTGGCGGCCGTGAAGCAGCAGATTCCAGTGCTGGTGAAATTCGTGAACGATCATAAGCTACTGACCCAGGATCCAAGCAAGCCGTTGGTCGTGCGCGAAACGCCCCTTTATATGCGTGGCAGCGGCGCCGGGGCTTCGGTATCGGCGCCTGGCCCTTATGATAAAGCAGCCAACACGTACTACAACGTGGAGCCCCTCGACGGGCAACCGGCCGCGCAGGCGCAGAGCTACTTGCGCGAGTACAACGACTACACGCTTCAAATCCTGAACATCCACGAGGCCATTCCGGGGCACTACACGCAGCTGGTGTACGCCAACCGTTCGCCCTCGCTCATCAAGTCCATTTTCGGCAACGGCGCCATGATTGAAGGCTGGGCCGTGTACGCCGAGCGCATGATGCTGGAAAGCGGCTACGGTGACAACACCGACGAAATCTGGCTGATGTGGGATAAGTGGAACATGCGCGTGACCCTGAACGCCATTCTCGACCATGAGGTACACGTTGGCAACATCACCGAGGCCCAGACCCTAGCCCTTTTGCAGCGTGATGGGTTCCAGGAAGAAAGCGAAGCTCGCAATAAGTGGCGCCGTGCTACCCTATCACAGGTGCAGCTCAGCAGCTACTTCACCGGCTACACCGCCATCTACGACTTGCGCGAAGAGTTGAAAAAGCGCGAGGGTAAAGAATTCAACATAAAGGCGTTTAATGAGCAGTTTCTGAGTTACGGTAGCGCACCCGTGAAGTACATCCGGGAGATGATGTTGAAAAAGTAGAAATCTGCCTTTTAGAAGTCGTGGAAAAAGCCGCTCTTGGGGAATTTTTCAGAGCCGCTTGCTTGTCTGTCCTCCCAAACATACCAAAGCTAGCTTTGCTGGTCTCAAAGTCCCCCTTACCTTATCTGCCCTGCCTATGAAAGTATCTGAACGCATGCGCGTCGTGGATACCAACGACGAAGGTCTTCGTCATCTCACGCACGACCACCTGAAGGTGTTCGCCAAATTCACCTCTGAGAATTGCGACATCTGCGAGCAGCTAGCTCCGCCCTTCGCTAAGTTCGCCGACGAAAAGCCGTTTGAGCACATTCTGTTTTTGCGCCTAAACTCGGATGAGAATCCGGTGGCCAAGAAGATGATGCAAGAGAAGATAGCACCGTTCTTTGTCAGCTACTGCCAAGGTCGGATCTTGGAGTGCGACACACTTACTACCGAACAAGAAGTGCACGGAATGCTGCAACGGTTGCGCGATTTCCTGCCAACCACTACCTAGCTTCTAGTTGGTCTAAACGCCCAAACGGTCGTGTTGCTTAAGCAGCACGACCGTTTGGGCGTTTTACCTACCAGTAGGGAAGAGCACCGGAGAACCCCGTGACGCTGGCTGTTCACGAATCGTGGCTCGTAGCGGGCGTTGGTCCTCGCTTATTTTATCCTAGCTTCGCAAGCGTGTTTTTTCTACTATCCAAGTTTCTGTACTACGTCGTGATGCCCGCGACGTGGCTGGTCGCGTTGCTGGTTGCGGCGCTAATTACTCGCCAACCTGTTCGGCGCAAACGGTTCGTGATAGCTGCGTTGGTTGTGGCGCTCGTCGGCACAAATGCCGCATTATCGAACCGGGCCTTGCTGGCTTGGGAACTGCCGCCTGTATCCGTGCGCACCATTGCGCCCCACGACGCAGCGGTGCTGCTGACCGGCATGGCCAACACCCATAAGTCGCCGCACGACCGGGTATATCTCTCCAGTGCCGCCGACCGCCTGACGCACACGCTTTGGCTGTACCGTACGCACCGGGTGCGGCGCATCATCGTGTCGGGCGGCTCCGGCGACATCGACAAGTACGTGCACACCGAAGCGGCGGAAGTAAATACCCTGCTGCGACTATGCGGGGTGCCGCAGGCGGATATCCTGTTGGAAGACCGAAGCCGCAATACCCGCGAAAATGCCTTGTTCACCAAAGAACTGCTCGCGCGCCATCCCGAAATCAAATCTCTGGTACTAGTCACGTCGGCGTTTCACATGCGCCGGGCGGCGGGGTGCTTTCGCAAGGTTGGCCTTAACCCCGCACTCTTCCCCGTCGACTTCCGCACCACCGATCTGGAAGAGTCAGCGAGCTACTGGCCTATTCCAGAGGCGGGCGCTTTGGGTACCTGGAGTTTGCTTTTTCATGAAATAACGGGCTATGTAACATACAAGCTCCTAGGGTACTGCTAGAAAGCGCTGATCAGAACGAAGCTCCCCTCCTTTTTTAAGGAGGGGTTGGGGGTGGTTCCTCTTGTTGAACGATACTAGTTCTAGTCTTCTAGCTCTAACAGGACCACCCCCAACCCCTCCTTAAAAAAGGAGGGGAGCTTAGCTTAGATCTAGCTTACTCTACTTTCTTTTGCTTAGGCGGAGCTTCGCCACCGATCCAAATCGATTTTTGGTTCACGAACTCCCGAATACCTAGGTACGAAAGCTCCCGCCCGTAGCCGGATTTCTTTACGCCGCCAAACGGTACTTCCGGCGACGACTTCACCATGGCATTCACAAACACAGCCCCCGACTCAACGCGGCGGGCTAGCTCCTCGCCGCGCTGCACGTCGCGCGTCCAGACAGCTCCGCCTAAGCCAAAACGCGAATCGTTGGCCAGGCGAATGGCATCGTCGGCATCTTTGGCCTCCATGACGATGGCCACAGGGCCGAACAGCTCCTCGTGGTAAGCGCGTTGTTTGGGCTTCACTCTCGAAATAATCATCGGGCGGAATAACGCAGAGCCAGGTTTATCCTGCCCACCTGCTAGCTCCACCTTGGCGCCCGCCGCCACTGAGTCGTTGACTTGCGCGGTCAACTCGTCAGCTAGGTCGGGGCGGGCGAGAGGGCCAAACTGCGTAGCTTCGTCGAGCGGATCGCCGGTGCGCATGGCTTGCAGGTGCGCCTTCAGCTGGGCCACAAATTCCTTGAGAATAGATTTCTCCACAATAAAGCGCTTGGCCGCGATGCAACTCTGGCCGGAGTTAATCATGCGCGCCTGAGCGGCGGTTTTGGCTGCAAGCTCCAGATCGGCGTCGGCCAGCACAATGAAGGCATCGGAGCCACCTAGCTCCAGTACCGCCTTTTTAATGTTGGCCCCCGCCACGGCGGCTACTCTCGACCCGGCTAGCTCGCTGCCCGTAAGGGTAACGGCCTGCACCCGGTCGTCCTCAATGAGCTTGGCAACCAGATCGGTTTCGATGAGCAACGCACGGAACGTAGCTGGCGGAAAGCCAGCGTCATGGAATATTTTTTCCAGCGCCAGCGCGCACTGCGGCACGTTGGAAGCGTGCTTCAGCAGCCCCACATTACCAGCCATTAGGGCGGGCGCTGCGAAGCGTACTACTTGCCAGAACGGAAAATTCCAAGGCATCACGGCCAATACCACACCTAGGGGTTCGTAAGCAATAAAGCTGCGGGCTGCTTCCGACTGCAGGGGCTCATCGCTCAGGAACGCCTCGGCATGCTCGGCGTAGTAGTCGCAGGTAAGGGCGCACTTCTGCACTTCGCCGCGGCCATCTGCAACGGGTTTGCCCATCTCCACGGCCATGATACGCGCTAGCTCATCTTGCCGCTCGCGCAACAGCTCGGCGGCCCGATGCATGCACGCAGCACGGTGTTCAAACGAAGTAGTGCGCCAAGTGCGGACCGCCTGGGCCGCTTGGGCTAGAATGCGTTCGGTCTTGACCCAGGAAAATGCCTGAAAGCGCCGAACAACACGGTTGGTGTAGGGATTGAAAGACTCAATTGCCATGACGAATGAAAAAGAAGCTAGGTAGCAGCAGACAGAGCAGGTTGTTGACGTAGGCGGGTGGGCCGTACGAATGCGCGCTTGTCTTTGCGTAGTAAACAAGAAAGTAAGGTTCTGTGTACGGACGTTGGGGCCTGTAAAGACGCAAAATTCTGCGTTTTGAAACTGCTGCTGACCGCTATGCTGTACCGCTTAGCAAGAATTTATTCGAGAAGAAAAGTGCGAATCCAGCGCCTCTACTGGTAAGCAGATCACGAAATTGGATAGGATAAGCTCGTCTGTGAACCCTGCACGACAAGCACCCGTAGCAGCTTAGACCTCGACACCAAAAAGTGATATGGCACTAACTTGGTTGTCGAAGTGCACGCTTAATGTTTACTTTCGTCTCGTCGTTGGTCTCTCAGAACTGGTGACAAGTCTAATTCTCTATCGTAGCCGTGTCTGCCACTACCCCCGAATTACCCACGCCAGTTTCAGAGGAGCTGCTGGTGCAGCGCCTCCGCGCCCGGGACGAGTCTGCCATGACGCTTTTCTATGAGAAGTATTCTGCTGCGCTGTATGGCGTGATCTTCCGAATTGTAAAAAAAGAGGAAATAGCAGAGGATGTACTCCAGGAAAGTTTAGTCAAAATATGGCACTCATTCCAGTCCTACGATGCCTCTAAAGGCAGATTATTCACGTGGGTTTTAAATATCAGTCGAAATTTAGCGATTGACAAAATCCGGTCTCGACAGTACCGCGTAAATAGTCGTACGCAGCCGATAGAAGAAAGTGCAGCGCTGCGCCAGGCCGCCGAACCGTCGTTCCGGCCTGAGCACATTGGTCTGCAGGAAGTGACCCGTCAGCTCAACCCTGAGCAGAAACAAATCATTGACCTGCTTTATTTCGGCGGATTTACGCAAAGCGAAGTGGCAGAAGAACTCAATTTACCCCTCGGCACGGTAAAGACCCGGGCCAGGGCCGCAATCAAGGTACTCGCAAAACTGATTCGATAGCCGTGAACATCCAGGAATATATCGAATCAGGCATCCTCGAACAGTACGCCCTCGGCGAACTGGACGACACGCAACGCGCTGACGTAGAACGTCAAGCTGCCGCGTATCCGGAGGTTCGGGCAGAGCTCGAGCAGATCGAAAGCGCGCTAGGCATCTACGGAGAAGCACACGCTCTCACGCCACCTTCCGGCATGAAAGAGCGGGTTTTGGCAGGCTTTCATGCCGCCATTCGGCAAGACGCAGCACCGGCGCCAACAGCTAGCTCACCGGAGCCAGTCGTGCGCCAAATGACCGCGCCAGCTGCTGAAGTTGAAGACCCTAAAATTGTACCCTTTCGGGTAAGCTGGAGCATGGCCGCCGCCGTGGCACTACTGGTTTTGAGCGGTGCTGCCAACCTGGTGTTTTATAACAAATGGAAGCAGGCCGAGACAGACCTAGTAGTTGCACAAAATCAACAAGCTGGGTTTGCCTCTACAGTGCAGGCAGTAAATAAAACGTTGTCTTACCGCAACCAAGAGCTAGCCGTGCTGCGCAGCGACCAGTTCAAAACGGTAGCGCTGGTAGGCACGCCGTCGGCCCCAGGGGCGAAAGCTAGGGTACTCTACAACCCCACGACCAAAGCCGTGTACTTGGATGTGCGCAAATTGCCCGCACCACCACCCGGCAAACAGTATCAGCTGTGGGCGCTCGACCAAGGCAAGCCTGTGGATGCTGGGGTGCTAGCCTCGGCTACTGCTGCCGGCGATAGTTTGCAGCAGATGAAGAATATTGCTAGTGCTCAGGCCTTTGCGATGACCGTTGAGAAGGAGGGTGGCAGCCCAACGCCAACACTTTCTACGATGACCGTTATTGGCAACATCTAGTAGTAAGCACATAGTGGCTTAGCGATGAAGCGTCGCAGGAGTTCGATGACTCTTGCGACGCTTTATTTTATTTAAAGCAGCAGTTGTTGAAGGCGTAACAGAATCTAGGAAAAGGTAGACTACAAGCAAAAAACAAGTGCACGGAACCATCTTCTTGCTCCTGAAGCGTTACGTCCAGACGCAGTACGACCATAGTACTTGGATTCAGCTAGTAGCCAACGCTGGGTTGAGCGCGGACGACTTTAACCACCGCGACGTGTACCCCGACGCGCACCTTTTCGCGTTAGTAGGCAAAGCAGCCGAAATGACCGGTATTCCAGCCGAGAAGCTTCAGGAGAAGTTTGGGGAATACTTGGTGCCCGACTTAATGTACATGTACCACAAGCTAGTAGACCCCGACTGGCGGACGCTGGAGATGCTGGAGCATACGGAGGCCGTGATGCACACGCGGGTACGCCAGGAGCACACCGGCAACAAACCTCCGGTCCTCGATGTGAAGCGCATTGCTCCAGATGAGGTCCTGATCAACTACGTGTCGCCGCGCCGTATGGGCGCGTTAGCCGTGGGCATTGTGCGGGGCCTCGCTATCTACTTCGACGAGGAAGACCGCATTGTGCTCGAACCCCTCACCAGTGAGGACGGTGAGCGGGTGCAGATTCGAGTGCAACGCATATAAGGGCCGCGTGCCTAAACAATTAGCTAGGAATTTCTTTTACTAACTACAAGCTAGCCTTGTAGCCAGGAAAGCTGTCTGGCTTTAGATGCTTTTTGGCTAGCTATTCTTTCAATCACCGCATAACCACGCACGGAACATGGAAAAGTCAACCTACTATAACCCCGCCGACCTCGCCAAATTTGGCAATATCACCGAGTGGCAGCCAGAGATGGGGCGCAAGTTCTTCGACTACTACGCGGAAGTGTTCAAAGATGGTGCCCTCACGGAACGGGAGAAATCATTGATTGCGCTTGCCGTGGCGCACGCCGTGCAGTGTCCTTACTGCATTGATGCCTATACCTCTGATTCGTTGCAAAAAGGCGCCGACGAGGCCCAGATGATGGAAGCTGTGCACGTAGCGGCGGCTATCAAAGGCGGCGCGGCCTTAGTGCACGGCGTGCAGATGATGAATAAGGCCAAAGAATTGACGATGTGATTGCGGAGGGGAGGATATACGGAAAAGTTGGGTTAGTAGTCCTAAGAACATTCGCACAGGCTAGGTTTGCTCACCGACCTAGCACTCCTCTCTTCGTCATTTAGCACTTACTCAGCGCGTTATTTACATGAAGTCACTGCACGCTCAACATCACCCCTTAGCTGACACCGATTACCAGCTAACCGTTCTGAACCAGGCGGAAGCAACGGGCGCGCAGTTTCCGGCTTTCGCCTCACGCTTGCGTGAGGCGGTGCTTCTGCCGCTTCGCCCGACGGGTATCAGCGTTATGCAGATCAACGTGGGCAAGATGTGTAACCAGACTTGCCGCCACTGCCATGTCGATGCTGGTCCGGACCGCACCGAAATCATGACGCGCGCAACCATGCAGCTATGTCTGGACGCGTTGGCGCAAACGGATATTTCAGTGGTTGACTTAACCGGTGGTGCGCCGGAGATGAACCCGGATTTCCGCTGGCTGGTGGAGCAGATTTCGGCTCTAGGTCGGCAGACCATTGTGCGCTGCAATCTGACCATTATTGTTGCCAACCCAAAGTACCACGACTTGCCGGCCTTTTTCGCCAAGCATCAGGTGCGCGTTGTGTCGTCGCTGCCGCACTTTTCGGCGGGCCGCACCGATGCACAAAGAGGAACCGGCGTGTTCGAGCGCTCGATCAGAGCCTTGCGTATGCTGAACGAAGTGGGCTACGGCGTAGAAGGCAGCGGCTTAACGCTGGATTTGGTATACAATCCGGCAGGTGCCTTCCTGCCCGGCAGTCAAATTGGCTTGGAGCGCGACTTCAAGCAGCGCTTATTACGGGAGCATGGAATCGTGTTTAATAACCTGCTCACCATTACCAACTTGCCAGTCAGTCGCTTCCTCGACTATCTGCTGGAAAGCGGCAACTATACGGGCTACATGGAAAAGCTCATTGCTGCTTATAACCCCGTTGCAGCGGCTAATGTGATGTGCCGCAGTACGCTTTCTATTGGCTGGGATGGGCAACTATATGACTGCGACTTCAATCAGATGCTTGACTTGCTGGTTGATGCCCGCGCTCCGCAGCACATTCGCGACTTCAACCTAGCTGCTCTGGATCAGCGCTCCATTGTTATCAATCAGCATTGTTACGGCTGCACCGCTGGCGCGGGCTCTAGTTGCGGCGGCACAACAGCATAATAAGGAGCGAAGCAACTTAGCTGCCCCGTGGCTCATTAACTTTTACTCTTTTGCACCATTTACTTGTTTTTGCGCGTCACCCGGAGCTAGGCCGGGTGAAGACTCGCTTGGCGGCCACCATTGGGCCGGAAGCAGCTTTAGAGGTATACCAAGCGCTGGTGCAGCATACCCAACAGGCCGCCAACGGGCTAGCTGACGTGGCTAAAACGGTGTGGTTTGCCGAGCCCGCTTCTTCACCAGATGTGGCTGACGTGTGGCATGGCTTCAAGCAAGAAGTGCAGCCCGGCGGCGACCTAGGTCAGAAAATGCAGGTAGCTTTTGCAGCAGCCTTCCACCAGGGCGCAACTTCGGCGGTTATTATTGGCACCGACTGTCCGGCGCTGACAAAGGGACATTTGACGGATGCTTTCCAAGCTTTATCGACGCACGACCTTGTGCTCGGGCCGGCCGCCGATGGGGGGTATTACTTGCTAGGGATGAAGCAATTGCATAGCGAGCTGTTTCAGAATAAGGCATGGAGCACAGCCGATGTGCTAGCTACCACGTTGGCCGACGCGGCGCACCTAGGGTTGCGCGTGGCGCTGCTACCCGTGCTGCGCGACATTGACACGGCCGAGGACTTAGCTGCGTGGCGCGCAACTGAGCAGTAGTTGGGGCAAACGTGCGTGGCGTTTCCGCGTATGGAAGAGCTAACTTCCAATTGTTCTCATGGGTTTTGCCACGCGCCGGTACTGTTTTTTTCTTGTAGTGTTGCTGGGTAGTGGAGCTTGCTCAACGGAAAAACAAGAGCCGGAACACACGGAAAATGCCGTAACGCGTGCCACAGCATTGCATGAGCTCGTGCCGCATTTCAACGCGCAGTGGGCCATGGATAAATTCTGGGAGGATAGCCTAACGGAAGTAGCTACCTATGCGGTCGAACAAACTGTTGGGAATAAGCCCCAACAGTTTGACTGCACCATCCTGACCGTGAAGGAAGAGTTCAGCATGGAGTACAACGTTAAGAGCACCGACCACAAACGGAAAGACTTGTTTCCGGTAATCAAAGTGAATCAACTTTATTCGCTACCAACCGCTTCTTTGCCGCGGCACTGTCTCACCTCGTTGTTCTTTCGCCGCGACCAGCCGGTTCCGCTGTACAAACTCACAACCTCAGCCCAGGATGGAGAGGGCGCCACATTCAAAGCCATCACCGATGATGGATTGCAGTACGTAGAGGCCTATAATTCCTCCCAGAACCAGCCGGGCGTTGGTCAGCGGCAGATGCGGCACGATATACTGTTTGAAGAGGCGCTACCTTATACCTTGCGCACGTTGCGTTTTGGGCGTAAACCAGCCTTTGGCGCCACTATATGCGCTGCCCAACCGCTCGATTCATGCCACGCACCGGTGTACTACACCGCCCAGATTCGGGTCGCCGACGGCTTGGTTGCTGATACGCCGGAGCCGGCCTGGCGCGTAGTCGTGGCGCTAGCCGACAAGAAGGAGAACGTGTATTGGTTTGCCAAGAAGTACCCAAATGTGATGCTGCGCCAGAACACTTGGGATGGTCGCCGGATGACCTTGAAGGAAGTACAGCGCGCGGCGTATTAGCGTAACTACTAGGCACAAGACAAGGCCTCACCTGGCTCACGAGCTAGCCGTAGCGTGAACGGATTACGTACAGGCACAGAACCTAGCTAGCAATCGTTGGCTTGGCGTACAAGTACTTTGTTCAACTTACTTTCTGTTTGTTATGTCGGGTGAAGGTCTCGAAGTTTTCCTAGATGAGCTGGCTACCAGCAAAGAAACTGTCGTGCAAGCTGCCAGCCAAGGGCGGGCCGAGGAACAGGATATCGTGCAAATCACGGAGGAAGGACACCCGTGGTATGCTTGCCTGCTCATTGTAACTGAAGTATCCTCAATAGGAGTGAAGGGCTACTTGCCACAGCCTAGCGGCGAGAACACCGTGCAAACCCTTTCGTTTCAGCAGTTTCAGCGTGTCGGGCGAGCCGTTATAACCCGGCCCTGAACCCTAGAGTGAGAACGTAGATGCCGAGCGTTGCACGAAAAGAAGCACTACTGCGTTCTAGGCTCTCTAGGCCGCGACGCGTGCGACCGTAGAAGCGCATCATGAACAATAGCGCAGCTTATTAGTTTTGGGCGTGCTGAGTTGCCACCTGTTTCGAGTTGCCTTAGCCTTATTCATCACCCCCCTTTTCTCATGCTCCAAATCGGCGATCAAGCCCCCGAGTTTTCATTGAAAACTACCACTGGCGATACTTTTCAGCTGAGCGAACAACGCGGCAAGCGCAGCATTGTGCTCTACTTTTATCCCAAAGACGACACGCCTGGTTGTACTGCTGAAGCCTGTTCCTTTCGCGACCAGTACGAGGAGTTCCAAGACCTAGGTGCCGAGGTGGTAGGGGTTAGCTCCGACAGCGAAGCGGCACACCAAAAGTTTACGCAGAAGCACCGGTTGCCTTTCCCGCTGCTCGCCGATGCGGGTGGGCAAGTGCGTAAGTTGTATGAGGTGCCACGCGCGCTGCTTGGGCTACTGCCCGGCCGGGTAACTTTCGTCATTGACAAAGCCGGCGTAATCCAATATATTTTCAATTCGATGAGCCGGGCAACCGATCATGTAGCTCAAGCGAAAGAAGTATTATTGAGGTTAGAGAAATGAAATTATAACTTGCGCTGCATGCCGACCTTCTACCACATGAGTGCAGAATTGGGCGGCCTCTCCCTAGCAACGATTTAAAGAACAAGTTTGTGGCAAAAAAGGCGTCAATAACCGACATAGCAAAACAGTTAGGCCTCTCGGTATCAACTATTTCGCGGGCGCTTAATGGGCATGATGACATTAGCGAGGCAACCAAAGCACGCGTTTGGGAGCTAGCGAAAGAGCTTAACTATCAGCCCAACCATTTGGCGGCGGCCCTGCGCAAGGGGCGTAGCAACATGCTCGGCCTGATTGTGCCGCACATCAACGGCTACTTTTTTCCGTCCGTGATGGATGGTATTGAAGCGGTGGCTAGTAAAGCTGGCTTCAACGTGATGATGTGCCAATCAAACGAGGACGTGCGCCGCGAGAAAAAGAACATCGAAGCCTTGCTCAACGCGCAGGTAGAAGGTATTCTGGTGTCGATGTCGCGCACTACGCACGAGTTCGAGCACTTCGAGAAGGTGCAGCAGCAGGGCATCCCGCTGGTGTTCTTCGACCGGATGCCGGAACTCGCGCACGTAAATGCGGTCATCTTGGATGATTATCAAGGCGCTTACCAAGCCGTGAAGCACCTCATCGAGCAGGGCTGCACGCGCATTGCGCACTTCGCTGGCCCGCAGCACATGAACACGACTCGCAACCGGCACCTAGGTTACCTAGATGCTCTACGGGCCCACGGGCTGCCCATCGATGAGGAAATAGTGTTTTGGCTGCCTAATTCCAGCCACGCTTCAGGCGAAGCAGGCATGAAAGAGATGTTGAAGCTGGAGCAGCGTCCTGATGCTATTTTCTCCTCCTACGACTTCCCGGCGGCTGGCGCTATGCGCGTGTTGCATGAGCACAACATCCGGGTGCCCGAGGATATTGCCGTGGCTGGCTTCAGTAACGAGCCTTTCACTACGCTCACCCAGCCTAGCCTCACCTCCGTCGATCAGCGTGGCGAGCAAATGGGCGAATCGGCCGTGCAGTTGTTTCTGCAAATGCGCAAGCGCACCGAAAACTTCCCGGCTCAGCGTATTGTGTTGAAACCCAAGCTGCTGATTCGTGATTCGTCGTTGCAGCTAGAGGAAAAGAAGAAATAAGTCGGCTCCGTCGAGCTCTGACGTAAGCTTATACGCAAGAAGCCCATACGGCTATGCAACAGTGCTGCCCAGCTCACACGAGAATGGCAGTACAATTGCATAGTCGTATGGGCTTCTTGCGTGTAGGCTGCCTACTCGCCCAAGTAGTACAAATTGTACTTGTGGATGGTGCGAATAAGTATAATTTGTACTTGAAACCAAAGGAGCTGCCACCCTTCCGCTTACATATTTATTTAATCCTACTCACTCTATACTAAATGGGAAATCTGATTACGGAGTTGTTAGAAAATGCACGTGTAGAAAGACGCATCGTTACGCTGCGCACAAATCCTAGCGAGCCGAGCCGCTTTGCCCTAGGCTACGTTGTAGACCATAACGACGAAACGGTGATGCTGAAAATGGTGAACCCGAACGGGTTACTACATGGCTTGCGAGCTATCCGGAAAAGTGAAATATTCCAGGCAGACTACGATGATCGATACATTCGTAATGTTGAGCTGAAAGAGAACAACCTCGACAAGATTTATGGGCGCATAAAAGGCCTCGATAATACGGAGGAAGTGTACCTGACGATTCCGGAGATTCTAGCGAAATCGAAACAGCTGCGGCACGTACTCTACTTTCATACGTACTCAGGGATGAACTACTACGCCATCGTTGTGCGGCTTACGGAGGATGAGTTTATCGCCGATTGCTACAATGAATACGGGGAGCCGGATGGGACGTCGGTGTTCCGGCTAGATGACGTCAAGTCAGTAGTATGGTCGGATGAGGATACGCGCGCAATCGAACTGCGGCTTATGCTCCAGACACAGAAAAAGTAAGCTAGACCGTCGGGAAAGCTAGGTGCTGCGAAGGGGGCCTGTGTTTACTTTCGGGGAGGATGTGCGTATCAGCGGATAATCACTTTTGTAATCCGCATGAATACCTCTCGTTTTGTTTTGCTCCTGAGCCTCTTCTTGGGATATGTCTTCGTTGGCTTTGCCCAAACTACGCAAGTACCGACCACGCTTGATGCCACGCTCAACGGTTATCAGTACCCATATCCTATTGCCTATTTGCCGCTGAAGCTGGAGCACCAAACGGTGCGCATGGCCTACATGGACGTGCCCGCGAGTGGCAAAGCCAACGGCCGCACGGTAATGCTGCTGCACGGCAAGAACTTCTTTGGAGCGTACTGGCGCGGCACCATTCAGACGCTGACCAAAGCTGGTTTCCGCGTAGTAGTGCCCGACCAAATTGGCTTCGGTAAATCTGATAAGCCTGCTATCTATTACTCGTTTCACCAGCTGGCGCGCAACACCAAGCGCTTGCTCGATACCCTAGGTATTCGTAAGGCAGTGGTGGTGGGGCACAGCATGGGCGGCATGGTAGCTACCCGCTTTGCGCTATTGTACCCCGATGCCACGGAAAAGCTGGTGCTGGAAAACCCAATTGGCCTAGAGGATTACCGTCAAGGAGTACCTTTCCAGTCTGTCGACCAAGCGGAAGCGACGGAGCTGAAAAGCACCGAAGAAAGTATGCGGAAGTACCACGGCAGCTACTATCCCAATGGCTACCCCGCCGCCCACGACGAATGGTTGAAGCCGCTGGTCGCCCAAACCCGCCACCCCGACTTTCCCAAAGTAGCCCTCGCTAATGCCCTAACGTTTGAGATGATTTACCAGCAGCCGGTGTGCTACGAATTTAATCGAGTGAAGGCGCCGACTTTGCTTATTATTGGCCAAGCTGACCGCACGGTAGTAGGGAAGGGGCTGATTAAAGACCCCAAAGTGCTGGCTACGATGGGGCAGTATCCCGCGCTGGGTCAGCGCACTGCGGCGCAAATCAAAGGCGCTAAGCTGGTGCCTATCGAGAAAGTAGGACACATTCCACACCTAGAGGCGCCAGCTAAGTTTTACCAAGCATTACTGGCGTTCTTAGGCTAACCATCCAGCATGCCTGCCGACCCGACGCCCTAAACGTCCGACCGGCAGGCGTCGTCATACAACAAGCTAGCCCAACCAAGCAGCTCCTAGTTTTGGGAGTGCCTGGTTGGGCTAGCTTGTTGTATGACGCTTGCTGGAAAGCTAGGCCAATTTGTTGCGCCACTTATATAACCTCAACGTCAAGATAGTATCGGGGCGCTTTCTAAAATTGTTGGTGAGGCTATCCAGGGCGGCTTCGCCAAAGAGCAGAAAGTTATAGAAGCGGTTTTTTCGTTTGGCAAGTGCTTGTTGGATCGTAGCCTTCGTGGCCCAAGTGGCAAACAGCATCCGCCCGATGGTGTTACCGTGTTGGTTTTGCAATACTCGGCGCTGGTTGCGCACGGCGTAATACTGCTTCCAGGCAGCCGGCCACGGAATACCGTCGCGGTCGAAGGAAGGCGGGTGGTAAAACACGCTGCTTGGCACCGTCACGACCGGGAAGCCCATCTTCTGCGCACGGGTCATGTATTCGACCTCATCGCCCCATATGAACAGGTTTTTATCCGGAATGCCAATGGTTTTTACCACGTCGGAGTGGATAAGCGTACCGTTGAAGAAGGAGGCCACGCCATACACCAAATCCACGCTGGTCATGTCCGACACTTTACGGTATTCTTTGTTGGGGCGGGGCACAAAGAAGGCTAGCTCCTCGTGGTCCTTCACGCTCACCGACATCGAGTTCTTAATGCACGGACCTAGGTTCGGGGAGGCCAGCAGCTTCTCCAGGGCGTCGGGGGCGGCTAGGCAGTCGTCGTCCATGCACCAGAGCCAGGTGTAGCCGCCTTTGTAGCCCGTATCAATACCCGTGGCAAAACCGCCCGCGCCGCCTAGGTTGGGCTGGTTGATGACGTGCAGACCCGGTTGCGTAGCTAGCCATTCCCCGGTGCCATCGGTGCTGCCATTGTTGATTACGATGAAGGCATCGATCTTGTGGGTTTGCTGGTGCAGCGTCTCAATGCACTTTTTGAGGTCGTCGAGGCGATTGTACGTGACCACTACGGCCGCTACAGTTTCCATGATTATCGATGAAGTAGAGTTTGAATGCGTGTTTTGGTGAAGAAAAAAGCCTCGCGCAAATGCGAGAGCTTGACTACTTCAATGCCCTTGTAACGCAGGTAGATGTACATGGCTAGGGTGATGTACAACTCTGTGATAACAAGCGCATAAGCAGCACCTAGGTGAGCGAATTTTTTGATCAGCAACATGTTAAGTGCCACGCCAATGACAGAGCCAATGGCCGTGACCATGAAAAAGGCTTTGTCCATGCGCAGGTTGAGCATGGTGTGCATGCCCAGCAAGTTGCTCATGCCAATAATGAGTGGTAGCACGCACACAATGCGTAACACCGAGATAGAGCCTAGGAATTTGGCCCCGTACAGCAACTCGATGAACAGCGGCGCTACGACCCATAAGCCAAGACAAACCACCGACATCAGAATGAACAGGGGGAAGAAGGTGTTGCGCACCATGCGCAAGCCTTGCTCGCGTCCTTGCCCAAAGGCGTTGGCAACAATGGGAAAAAATGCCTGATTAAGCGCCAAGCCCACGAAGGTCTCGGCCATGCCTTCCAAGCGCGTCCCCGCCGAATAAATCCCGACGTTGTAGGCTGGGGCAAGCAGACCTAGGAAGAACACGTTGGAGCTGGCATAAATCGTAATCATGACCGACGAGAAGAAGATGGTGCGGTCTTCTTTGAAACGGTTTAGCAGCTCTGGGCGGGTGGGCCAGGTAAACCGGATGCCAAAGCGGCGCATGGCCACGTACAAAGCCGTGACGCTGACGGCAATCTGCGACACGCTGATCGCTAGGTTCTGGTAGAAGTAGTCTTCGGCGTGCCGGATCAGCAGCAGCACCGACAAGGAGAAGATCAGCTTTACGGCTAGGTTGAAGATGGCTACCCGACCTAGGTCTTCCATGGCTTGGTAGAGCCAGAAGGGCGAAAGCACCGTACCAATACAGACTAGGTAGGTGCACACGTGCAGGAATAGGTGCTGCCGAAACTCGGGGTTGGATAGCGAAACTACCGTGAAGATGATCGTAGAGAGAACCCAGAGCAGCGTTTTGCCGGCCATGACCTGGCTGAAGATCTTGCTTGTGGCTTCCTTGTCGTCGCGGTTGGCGGCAATGGAGCGTACGGCAGCCATGTCGAACCCGTAGTTGATCAGCAGGCTGAAATACGTGACGTATGCCTGCGAGAAGTTGAGCAGACCTAGGTTAGCGGGCCCGATGATGCGGACCACGTAGGGTACTGTCAGGAGGGGCAGCAGGAAGTTGGCAATCTGGACGCTGAAGAGTGAGGCTACATTGATAGCAAAGCGCCTCATGCGGGGCGGGGCAGGAGCGGGCGTAGCAGCCGGAACGGTGCCGTCTTCTTCTACTACGGTCGTGTTCTGTATCACAAAGCAGGTGTGTAAGGCTCTCGAATAAGACCAGCCAGGTAGTAGGTAGAAAGGGCAGCGTAAGAATGAGCTTGAGAAAATGCAGCTGTTGAGCTTTTATCCCATCCTTCCACGTCCTTACTACATTTACCTGATGCGGGTTGCAGATTAGCCAGGAAGCTTATCCATAAACTGACCTACGCAAGGTATAATCTTTGCGAAAGGCCAGAAAATCTGATGGTTATTCAAGTTGGATTTGGGATTATAGTTAGGTTAGTCGCCGGTGTGTAGTTTGCTTTTTGGGGAGTTGGAAGTGCGCTAGTAGTGGTTATTAGCAATGGCTTGTGGCCCGTAGCAGCTCCAGCATATCTCGTCGGCGGGGCGCTCGGGCGTGGGTACAAGCGGAAAGGTGGCGGCCGAGAAGCGTGCGGCTCGCTTGGCATCGGTCAGGTCGTAGAGCTGGGCGTAGGATACCTTGTAGCCTACTGATTCGTCGGGCATTCGAGCTAGCACCGTAATGCGCGGCCCCGGCTGCCCGATACTGCTCAGGTAGGCGTTCAAGTCCTGCTCTTCGTACGAGTCAAAGTGCATCATCACCAGCCACACGCGTCGCCCCCGAAACGCATCTACTTCCTTCAAGTAGTTGCGCTCGGCTCCTGGAAAGTGGCGGTAGCAATGCCCTAGCTTGTAGCTGGCGGGGCGAAGGCCATACTGCGGGCCATACCACCGCAAATACTGCCCTGCCCCATAGTAGGCATAAACAGCATCGGTAGGGCGGCGTACTTGAGCTAGCTTAGCGTACAGCGTCTTGGCGTCTTCCACGCAGAAAGGCGGCAGATTATGACGAGTCGTGCTGTACAAGATAGGAAGCAGACATAGCCCCAGCGCCACCCCGCCCAGCACGGCACTGCGCCGCCAAGCCCACCGCACGAAGGCCTGAAAAGCCACGAACACAAACAGAATCAGGGTAGGCACCAGAAAATCCATCAAGCGCTGCCGCAACGGAAACTGGTGCAGCAGCGCCGCCAGCGTGCTCAGCACCCACGGCGCCGTCAGTAGGAGGGCTACTTCGCGGTGCTGCCACCATAGTAGCCCCACGCCGAGCAGGGTGAATCCCACCCAAATGCTGGCAGGATGCGGCCAGCCAAGGCCATTGGCCCAGCGCTCCGCCAGATCCTGGGTGAAGTCGATGGGCAAGTGCACATTCAGCGGCAGCATGCCTTCGCGCCAGAAATAATGCATAAAGGCTTGGTCAATGGGCCGTAGTGTGTTCTGTGCCAAAGCTAGGCTCAGCACGCATCCTACCGCCCAGGCCGCTACCACCGTCAGCGTAACCCGCAACCGGGGGCGGCCAGCATCGAAGTAGGCCAGGAGCACCAGCGCCGCGCCACAACCAGCGAAGTACATCAGCGAAGCTTGCGAGTAGAAAGGCAGCACCAAACCTGCTAGTGCTCCCAGCACCCAAAAATGAGCAGATGGCAGCTTGACCTCGCGTAAGCGCAATGCTAGGTACAAGATCAGCAACCCCACGGCCGCGTCGCTGGCATACTGCTTTACTTGGTTGCTATAATGTACGAAGGTGACGCCCACCGCAAACGTCAACAGCGCCAGCGGCACCAGGCGCTCGTCGAGGACGTGTCGCGCCACCGGCCAGAACAGTAGCAGGGCCACCACGGAGGCGAGCAACGGCGGTAAGCGTAATGACAGCTCCGAGCTGCCGAAGAGCGTCCAGCAGGCTTTCTCCACGACTAAAAACAAAGGCGGCGCCACCTGGGCCTCGACCAAGGGGGCGCTGACCAACTGCCCGGCCGAGCGAGTAACTACGTTGTGCACAATGGCTAGCTCATCCATAAACATGGTGGTGCCAAGTGACCATTGCCACACCCGCAATCCAATTCCCACCACTACGGCTAGTAACGCCAGCCACCACCACACCGTGCGGTTACCTGGCGCAACGCCACTGTCCATGTGCTTCATAGCAAAATGAAATACTTCACATGCCGCGACAGGGTGGGAGACGTCGGCGGCCTAGCTTCAATTACCGCAAGAAGGTTAGCGGCACGAGTGTGTGTACGGACATTCTTTTGCCAAGGATTGTCTAGTACACAGGTAATCAGAATAAATAACTGATAGAGAATTAAATATAAATGCCCATAAAGTTTAACTTCAACTAAGAATAGTAAAAGCGGGAGTTGTTCGTGCGGGTAGCGGATGCTAGTAGCACGCAAAAGAGTTGACTTATAAACGAGACTGTACAGGCCGCGTCTGCAACTTTACTGCACGCAAATGGCTCTGCATAAGCAAACTACTACGTCTGATGAAGAAGCTAGCTTTCTATATAAGTGCCTTAGGTATGTTACCAGCCTTTTGCTTCGCAGACGGCTTTCTGCAGCCCAATCCAGCGCGCATTACCAAGCAGATAGAACCTAGAAAAAGACCTATGCGCCGCTTTATTGGTGTAGCCAACGTTGAGGAAAAAGGCACTACCAAGCAGTTAGAGCCGGGAGGAAGCTTCGTGAGCCGTCCTAATGCAATGCGTGTCTCAACCCCTTCGTCGCCAGCAAACATGCCTACTGTTCGCCCAAATAGCAACCAGCGGGATGCTAAGGCGGTGAAGCCTTTGCCACGACAGACATTTACTTCTACCCCGTAGAGCAGCAACTCTATACTAGGATCGTTGCAAAGCTTGCTTGATCCAATAGGCGTTTTGCAAAAGAGCAGAAATACAAACGCAGACCTGCTAGGTAGCAAGTCTGCGCGCAAGCTAGGCAGCTAGAAAACTGCCTCGATTAGTGATGGTGGTGATGGTGTCCGTCGCTGGGCTTGCCAAACAGGTTCATCAAGGAGCCAATGATGTAGAGGCCCGTCCAGCACACGTAAAGCCAGTTGAACCCTGGTACTTGATGGTGCACAAAAAAATGCAGGATCAGGTGAGCCGCAGCGCTCATGATCAGGCCCGTCACGGCAATGAACTGGTAGCTGTTGAGGGCACTAGGGCGGTAAAGTTTGGAGAAATCCATGCAAGAAGAGAGCTAGGGCACAAAGATAAGTCAGGAAGCCGGATGAGGGCCGCTAACTAATGCAGGCACTGGTAGTGTACGGTATTTGGAGTAGGGCGGCTAGCTAGCAAACGGTAGCTGGGTCCTACAACTCTTAACCCGACCTGCCGTAAACAAAATAAGCATACCCTACCATCCACTTTCTAAACTACGGAACTGATGATACTCGATAGTCTTTTCGACAACAACGACGATAACCAGAACGAAAACGCCAACATCAAAGAAGGCATTGCCAAGAACGAAAACCTGGAACAACACAAAAAAGTGAAGGAACAGGAAAGTAACGGCAAAGAGAGCAACGATCCTTCGGCCTACCGTAACACGGGCGCTAATGGCTACGACCAGCGCAGTAACCAGAAAGATCAGCTCGAAAACCTACACATCGGAGGCAGCGAAACCTCGCCCCAGGGAGGCAACGACCACGATAACGCCGGCGAGCAAGCCCAAGGCCCTGGCTTTGAGGCCGAAGGTAGCTACGAGCTAGACCACTCCGTGCGCAGCCACGCGCAGGAATTCGGCGAGAAAGAAGCCAACGGCCCACAGGAGGTACCGAACAACATGAACACCGACCGCCCTACCCAGCAAGCCTAGGTTGTACGAAAGCACTTGCCCAAGCTGCAAAAGCTTATAAACAACACCGGCCGCTCAATTTGAGCGGCCGGTGTTGTTTATAGAGGAATCGATGACAAACTCCTGTTTACAACTCCGTCTTGTTCGCGAAGCGTCGCCCAAATAGAAAGTACACGGGGACCCCGAGGGCAACCAAAACCAGACCCCGGCGGGAGAAGTCAGCCGTTTCGGGTTGGGTGAGGAGGATAAGGCAGAAGCTAGAAGCGAGTACCACGTACAGCAGCGGGATGATTGGGTAACCTGCTGCTCGGTACGGCCGGGGTGCATCGGGGCGGGTGCGGCGCAGCACAAAAATGCCGATGATGGTGATGACGTAAAACAGCACTACCGAGAACATTACGTAGTCAAGGAGCTGGCCGTAGGAGCCGGAGAGGCAGAGTAAGCAGCCCCACGCGCACTGTACCCATAGGGCCACGCCTGGTACACCTGCCTTGTTGAGCCGGGCCATAGCCGGGAAGAAAACGCCATCCTTGGCCATGGCATAATATGCCCGCGCGCCCGACAGGATAGTGCCGTTGTCGCAGCTGAACGTGCTGATCATGATGAGTACGGCCAGTACGTAGGCGCCCACTGGACCTAGGAAGCTTTCTGCAACAGCAGTTGCCACGAGGTCGTTGGTAGCGTACATCAGGCCGCGGCCCGCGAGAGTAGTAGCCTGCGGGTCGCCCTGAAGAGGCAGCACCATCAGGTACATCAAGTTGATGAGCAGGTACAATGCCGTCACGATAGCCGTGCCGATGGCCATGCTCAATACAATAGTTCGCTGCGGATTTACGACTTCATCGCCTGAGAAGCCGATGTTGTTCCAAGAATCAGAGCTAAACAAGGAGCCGACCATGCCCATACCAATGGCCAGCACGAGCGCCGAACTGGAAAGCGGTACCGTCGGCTGACCGGCGGTGTGGCGGGCGGCATCCCACATGTTGTGGAAGTTGGCCGAAACAGCTTCCGAGTTGATACCGATGGCAAAGCCTAGCACGATCAGGCCGAAAAGGGCAATGAGCTTCGTTGAGCCAAAGATGTTCTGAATGAGCTTGCCCGTGCGTACCCCGCGCGTGTTGATGGCCGTGAGCCCCACGATCAGGGCAATGGCCAATAGCTGCACCGTGGTAAACTGAAACGTATAGGGCGTATCGCGGAAGGGTAGGGCGAGCGGACCGACTTGGAAGAGCACGTTGGTTTCGCTGAACCAGGGCAGCAGCACACCCGTGAAGCGCGCAAACGCGACGGCCACGGCGGCAATAACCCCTGTTTGAATCACTAGAAACAGAGTCCAGCCGTAGAGGAAGGCTACGAGCTTGTTATATGCTTCGCGCAGGTACACGTATTGGCCGCCTACTTTGGGGAACATGGCAGCAAGCTCCCCGTAGCTCACCGCCGCCGCCAGTGTGATAAAGCCAGTGAGCAGCCACACCACGAGCAGCCAACCCGCCGACCCAACCTGCCGAGCAATGCCCGACGATACAATGAAAATACCGGACCCAATCATGCCGCCCGTGACGAGCATAACGGCATCAAAAAGGGTAATGGCACGCTGAAAATGGCCTTGTTCTTC
Source organism: Hymenobacter sp. GOD-10R (assembly GCF_035609205.1). Taxonomy (NCBI): domain Bacteria; kingdom Pseudomonadati; phylum Bacteroidota; class Cytophagia; order Cytophagales; family Hymenobacteraceae; genus Hymenobacter; species Hymenobacter sp. GOD-10R. Next base: position 3,874,733 of record NZ_CP141184.1, on the reverse strand, counting down.
GGGCATACGGAGTGAGAGTAGTTGTTTTGTCAGCGCGGAAGATACTACAACGCGGGCGGCAACCACAACAAAAGCAAAGCGCCACCAGACTGCGGGAGTCTGGTGGCGCTTTAGAAAGGTAGCGCGAAGCCTACGCTTCGAGCCTACTTGAATGACCTTGACCTAGGTTCTAAGAATATAATCGGACAAGGGTTCACAGCATAGGGCTAGGGTTAGCACGAAGCTCCCCTCCTTTTTTAAGGAGGGGTTGGGGTGGTTCCTTGTCGTTGAACGACAAGCTAATTCTAGTTTTCTAGCTCTAGCTAACCACCCCCAACCCCCTCCTTAAAAAAGGAGGGGAGCTTAGACCTAGCTCTGGTTTTAACTTTCGCTACTTCGCAGGCCTTACGCTACACCGCTTAGCGCGTAAAGGCCCGTCGTACAACTTCTTGCACGTCGCTCGGGAGCTTCGCTACTTGAATGCCGTTCAATTCTGCCACAACGCGTACCTCTTGGTCGAGTTGAGCTCGCAGAGGTTGCGGGCCTAGCTTCAGGTTGGGCACCGGCACTTTGAAGCGGTACAGCGAAATCTTCAGCTTCGGCAGATCCTGCAAGCTGATCTTGTCGCTGGGCACGCGCAGGTTGAAGTCGAAGCTAGGCAGCACCGTGATGTAGTGCTCGGTGGTGCCGGGGCGCGGGTAGCTGCGCTGCTCGCCGAAATCCGGTACCGAGCCTAGGCTCAGGCGCTTATCATCGACCGAGGCTTCGTAGGTTAGACCATCCTGCACGACTTCCTCTTCGGCCAGCAGCGGACCATCCACCCGTTTAGAGCCAACAATAGCTAGCTTACCATCTTGCACACGCATCCGCAGCACTACGTACGAAGTGTCGGGCGCGGCGCGGATCAGCCGGGGTTCTTGGTCTGGCAATACACGTGGTATCACGCGAATCGGGCCGGGCTGGTCCACAACAAACGCGCCCATCGTAGGCTTGGTGGTGTCAATTATGGGCGGCTGCGCATCATCCATTAGGCGGGAGTTTGCGTCGCGGGCGGGCGCTTGCTGCATGGGCGCCACGGCATCAGTCATGGTGGGCAGCTTGGCGTTTTCGATTATCGGACGGGCGGCAGCGTCCATGGGCTTAGAATAAATACCGCGGATTGATTTTCTGTTCATCGTACACCTCCTTGCTTACCAATTTCTACCGTAGCGGTAGTTATGAATGTACTTATAATAAAGCTTTTGCAGCGTCAGCGTGGGCGTGGCTTTGATCATGCCGAACCAGTTTTGATTGTGCACAAACAAGTCCCGCTTGCCAGCGGCTCCTTCGAAATTGCAGGGGATGAAGTGGTCGACGGAACCTAGGTTCCACTCCCCAACCCAGTCTTCTTTCCAGGCGCAGGCTAGGTTGGTGCCGTCCGAGACCATGGTACCAAGGTACTCCTTGCCCCAGTCGGTGGCGTTGTACACGAACAGATCCGCTTTCTTGTCGCCGTTGATTTCGGCTACATAGTGCTGGTCGCTCTTGCGCATCTGCCAGCCGGGGGCGTTGCCGTCGTAGCGCCGCGTCATCGTGACGGCCGCGCCGTTAGAAGTCATCATGGCAAGGTACGCCATGCTCCAGTTTTCGCCGTTGAACACATACAAGTCCGTTTTGCCGTCGCCATCGAAGTCGCCGGGGTAGAACTTGTCGCCCTTGGTCATGTTCCAGCCAGCTAGGTTGGCGTCGTAGCGCTTCACCATGGTGTAGGCGTTGCCGGTGCTGCGGTGCATGGCGAGGTACGGAATCGACCAATTGTCGCCGTTGAACACATAGAGGTCCTGTTTGCCGTCGCCGTCGAAGTCGCCCACGTAGAACTTGTCGCCAGCCGTCATCTGCCAGCCCGCGAAGTTGCCGTCGTAGCGCCGCACCAGGCTGAAGCCAGTGCCCGAGCACTGCAGCATTCCTAGGTAGGGCATGCTCCAGTTGGTGCCGTTGAACACGATGAGGTCTTTTTTGCCGTCGCCGTTGAAGTCCGCCACAAAGAACTGGTCGTCTTTTTTGAAGTCCCAATTCGGCATGGTGTTATCGTAGCGGGCAATCAGCTTGAGGCCGTTTTTGCCATCATCGGCCAGCAGGCCTAGGTATTCCATGTTCCAGTCGGAGCCGTTGAACACCGCTACCTCATCTTTGCCGTCGCCGTTGAAGTCGCCGACGTAGAAGCGGTCATTGGGCTTGAACTGCCAGGAACCCGGCACGCGCTCCACGGCGCTGAACACCACATCGAGCTGCTCCCCGTTAGAACGACAGATCATGATTGAGTTGCCGTTGTGCATGAGCAAGTCACTCTTGCCGTCGCCGTTGAAGTCGCCAGCGTAGCACTTCAGGAAGGTGCGCCCGGTGTAGGGGTGCATCTTGTTTTTGAGCGTGGTGTAGCAAATGGGGCAGAACTCGGGTGAGTTGCCGCGCATCCGGCAGTTAATTACGGGCCGGTACATGCCACGTCCATTGGTGCCGCCACCCTCAAACAGCCCCACGTCTTGCGAGTCGCTCCAGCCCGCCGGTTTCGGACCGGCCGTGTAGCCCGCGCAGGCTCCAGTGCCGGTTGGAATAGGCGTGCTCGGATTGATGAAGTTGCGCCATTTGAGCGTGTTACGGTTCGTGTTAACGGTCACATTAACAGCGCCCGGCTCGCCTCCCGAGTACACATTGCTGGTGCAATACTCATCGGCCACGCCGCCCGTGCCATGCCCAAACTCGTGGGCCAGCACTTCCCAACCAATGCCGAGCGGCACCACTTGGAAGCCACCGCCACCGCACCCACCGTAGCGAGGGTCGTTCAAGAGAATAACTACTAAGTCATAATCGGGCACCCACTTGTTGAGCGCCGCCTGCACCAGCGCCGCGGTGTCGGCCGTGCCTTCCAGCCAGCAGTGCGCCCACGACCCGCTGAAGATGTACTTCAGGGCCGTATCCTTCATCGTTGTGCTGACGATGGAGTCGTCCTTGGGATTATCGGGGGTGCCGTTCTCATTGTACACGCGGGTGCTGACGCCCGAAGCGTTGGAAATCAGGTTCACCCGGAAAATGTTAAACGCCTGATTGTCTTCGTAGAAGTAGTCGTGCCCGAACACGCCATCAATCAGCAGTTGCTGCACTTTCTGGTTGTAGGCGTCCTGGTCGGTGGCGGCAAAACCATCGCCCAGCACGGCAATATTCAGCTTGGACCCTACCGGCCCGGCGCTGAGGATTTGGGTCACGCTATCCGTCACGGGTGCGGCGGACGGCATCGGCCCCGGCCGGTCAACGTGCAACGCAGTGTCTACCGTGCCTGGGTCAATAACTTTGGACTTGTTGTCTGGCATCGTGGTGGTTTATTAAAGATTAACTTCTACTAATGAATAGGTTAGGTAGTGAGGCCTAGGTTCGTCTGAGCACGCTATGGGTGCTTACACCTCCGCAGCCACGCCATTTGAGCTGGTGGCGTACGTGTCAAGCGTGTCGCTCACCTGGCTGTCGGTGGTGCTAGCCGCGAGGGTGGCTTGCGCCTCTGCCAGCACTGCTTCGTCCGTCACGTCCTCTTCTGGCGCCCACTGCTGCGCCGAGGCAGTTGCTGTCGATGGGGGAGCGGTCTGAGCCCCAGCTTTGGGGTAGACGCGGGCAGCGAAAGCGTAGTCCAGCAGGTTGATGTCGATGCCGCCGGGGATGGGTTTGCCGTCTTTGGTGATAGAGCCAGGCAGCTGGTAGCACATGATGGACGTCTGATCGGCTGCCGTACCTACTATGTCGGCGGTCTTCAGCGGCGTGAGTACCTGGGCATCGACGGTAGCTTTGTTCCAACCCTGCGTTTTCAGGAAGTAGGCATAGGCTTTTTGCGGGTCGATGCGAGAAATCAGCTCCTGGCGCATGTGCTCGTGCGGGAACCCGAGGGTATGTCCGGTTTCGTGGCGCACCACCCGCCGGTATTCCGACTCGGGCGTGCTCATGCTGAAGCCTTGCAAATTCATCGTCGGCTTGCTTTTCGGAATCAGCAGCACGTCGGTGCCTAGGTACGACCAGTAGCCGCTGCCCGCCCGTGAAATGCGGACCTGCCCGATGCTGGTTGTTTGGCGAAACGAGATGCCACAGGAGGTGCTCCAGGCATTCATGTGGCTCAAAATGCGCGCCCGCAGATCAGCTGGCGTGGTTTCCATGAAGCTGACCGACAGCACGCGCGGCGCTGGTCCCCAGTACTTGCTGGTGAGCAGCGTCAGAAATTGTGGGTCCAATACCGCTGCGGCGGCCTCTGGCCCTAGGGCGTTGAAGGCAGTAAGAGAAGGGGCGTTAACTGGGTTGATGCGCACGGCCATTTCGGCTGCCTTAGGGCGCAAACGCTCGGGCAATTCCTTGATCGAGCAGCCAACATGGGCGTCGTCGGGTGCGGCGGCGGAGGGCGCTTCGGTGCTGCTGTTGTCGGTTGGGGTGGCGCTGTCGTCGCTTTCGGTGGCGGAGCTAGCGAGTTTGGCAATCTTGGCCAGGGTTTCGAGCAGCTGTTTTTCAGTCTTTTTCATGCGGATTGAAGGGTTGGGTGTTGAAAAAATGGACGACGCAAGGCACAGCCGCCTGGGGCTCGTACAAGGAGCCGGGTAAGAAGCAGCTGCTGACCAGAAGGGGAGAAGCCTAGGCTAGACGTGGGGTAAAAGCGACGAAGTAGCGCGCACCGCAAGGGCGAAGGATATAGCTGCTCGGGGCCTGGCGCAAAGCACCTAGGTCAGGCGGTAAGCTGATGAACTGGAAAAGGGAGAGAGTGCCGCGCGGCAGGCAGTAGAAAGGCCGTTGGCGAGGAAGGATGGCTGCCGGTGTGCGGGCGACCTAGGAGGTAGGGGTGGTAACGAAGATAATAGCGGATAACCTGTTGGTAAAGATAAAGGAACAGGTAAGTGGTTGTCAATCACATATAAATGTGAGGGAGGGTTGCCGAAACTCAGCAACTCGGCGGCAACCCACGTAAGAAGAAGTGACAAGGCAAAAGCTAGGTTGTCGCCGCGCCCCGCAACCTTACAGCGCGCGGGTCCGAATAGCTACCTTTGCCGCCCTGTTCTACCCTTACCACCCCTGAATGTCGAATAAGCTACTGGTGTTTCTGGTTGGGATGCTGTTGGTTTCCGCCCTCGGTTCCTACGTGTACTATCGGCGCACCGTAGCCCTTGTTCCCGTCGACCCCTGGACGCTGGTACCCGATGATGCGGTGATGGTGCTGGCCACCCACGATCATCCAACGCTGGTGCGTCACCTCAAGGAAACTCAGCTCTGGGACAACCTGACGGGCGTGCGGTATTTTCAGCAGTTGGAAGACGAAGCGACGCTGGTCGACAGCCTAACCGGTACCCGCAACAGCTTGCTCCGATTTTTGGGCAGCAAAACCGTACTGACGTCGGTGCACGTCACCAGCCCTAACTCCTTCGACGTGCTGTTTCAGGTACCGATTCAGACGGTGCGCGAGTACCGGCAAGTGCGGACGCTGGTCGATGCGCTCGGCCGTGACCCGGACTACCGCGTAACCACGCGCGACTACCACGGCGAAACCCTCACCGACATTCGGGTGCAGAGCACGGGAGAGGGCCTGACCTTCTACAACTATCGTAACCATTTGCTGCTGAGTGCCAGCGCAGGGCTGGTAGAAGCCGTTGTTCGTCGCCTCGAACACCCGGGCCTGCCCACCGTCGCGGCCGATTTTCAGAATACCGATTTTATGCAGCTCAAAGACGTGGATGCCACGCTGCTGCTGAACTACCGACGTTTGCCGCAATTCTTAGGGCTGTTCTTTCGCTCCGACCTTACGTCGGACATGACCACCTTATCGAGCCTAAGCAGCAGTGGTCAGCTGGAAATGAAGCTCGTTGGCAATAAGGTTTTGTTTAATGGGTTCGCCAACCCCGAAACCGCCCGTGGGTCTTTGCACGAAAAGCTGCGCGGGCAGCCGGCCCAACAGCTGCGCATGGCCGAGGTGCTTTCCATCCGGACGGCCGTGCTGGTGCACTTGGGGCTAGGTTCTGTAGAAACGCTGCGCACGCCGCCCGCCGTCGTGCCCGATTCGGTGATGCGACGCACGGCGCCTTTGGTCGATAGCTTGGCCGCCGCCCTGAGCGAGGAAGTAGCCCTATGTTACCTAGCCTCCGCCTCACCGCGTCAGAGTCCAGCGAAGCTCGCTTTGGCGTACTGCCCCAACCCAACGCAGGTAGCTACGTTGCTGGGGCAGCTGCGCCGAGCCACCGGAACCACTCCTTCGTTTGAGCGGGTAGGCACCTACCAAATTCACCAAACTGGTGTGGCCGAATTACCAGCACAGCTGTTAGGCTCTGCGTTTGCGGGGTTCAAAACGCCCGCGGTGGTGCAAGTGGGTAACTACCTAGCTTTCGGAGAAGACGCCGCGGCGCTACGTCTGTGGCTCACCGATATTGTAGCGGGCGAAGTGTGGAGCCGCTCCCCGACGCAGGTAGCGTTTCTGCAAGACATGCAGCCGCAGGCGCGCCTCAGCGTTATCGTGGATACGCGCAATAGCTGGAATGTTCTGTTGCGGGCGCTGGTGGAAGAACGCCGGGCGGGCCTCCTGCGCAATGAGCCCTTGGTGAAGCGCTTCCCCCAGATTGCCTGGCAATTTGTGCCGGCCGCCAACGAGACGGAAAGCGGTGCAGAGTATTTCACGCAGCTAATTCTGCGGCATCCGGCCACCAGCACGGCAGTAGCCCGTGCGCAAACGCAAAGCGAAACCGGCATGCTGCTCACCTTCAAAACGCCCTTGACCAGCGTGCCTACTCTGATACCCGTACCTGGGGCTCGGGCACCGGGGGTGCTGGTGCAAGATGAGGCCCGGGTGCTACACTACGTAACGCCCGACAACGTGGTGGCATGGTCTGACTCGCTGCCTGGGCCGCTAGTTGGTGCCTTACGACGCATGCCTTGGTCTGATGGCACTGGGCTGCTCTTTGCCACGCCCGACCGCCTACACCTGCTCAATGAGCAAGGCCGTGAGGCGTCCAACTTCCCGCTAAATCTGCCGGATACGGTGCAGGCCACTTCACTAACTCCTTCGCCGGCTGGCAACGGGGCTACGCGCTTGCTCGTGGCGGGCGGCGGGGGCAACCTGTTCTTGTACGATGCCAACGGCAACGCTTTTACGGGCTGGCAGCCGAAGCGCCTCGATTTTAGCTTGGCCGGGACACCTAGCTACCTCATCGTGGGAGGGCGCGACGTAATCGTAGTGCCCCTGGAAAATGGGTATATCTACGCCTTCGACCAGCAAGGCGGAGTGTATCCAGGCTTCCCGATCAGTGTGGGGGCTCGGCTCAACTCGGCAGCCTTTGTGGAAACCGGCCCCACGCTGCGCCGCAGCCGCCTCACCGTTGTGACGCAGCACGGGGAGCGGGTGAGCTTCAACCTGAGCGGCGATGTGGTAAGTCGGGGCCGGGTGGCTACCTGGAGCCGCACGAGCAGCTTCCGCCTAATACCCGATCAACGCCAGCGCGGCTACGTAGTCGTGCGCGAAGATGGCGGCAAGCTAGCTTTGTTTGAGCCCACCGGCCGCCAGGTGCTTACCCAAACCTTCGTAACGTCGGGCACTAAGCCAGTCCAATATTTCGACTTTGGAAATGGGCGCCGCATTTTTGCGCTCACTGAAATCGGCCCGCACAAAGCATACCTCTACGACGGGCAGGGGCGGCTGCTCACTGGCCAGCCATTCGACAGCAGCGCCCCCGGCATCGATTTGAACTATGAGCCGGCCACCAACACCTATCAGCTCTACCGCATCCTAGGCACGGAGTTGCGCCGCACGGCTTTTAAGAGCAACTAACCACGTTGAGTGGCTGAGTATCGTGTAGCCGGGCAAGGTACGCGAACAATCACTCAGTCACTCAGTGCGAAGCCACTCAGTCATTCGACAAAGTCAGTCATTCCTGAGCCAGCCTTTCCGGTAGAAGTATATGAGCTGCACCGTCACGATTAGTACCAAAACCGCGACTGTAATAGGATAGCCGAAAGGGCTATACAGCTCGGGCATGTTCATCGGCATGAGGTGGCCGTGCTCGTCCTCGTGCTGAAAGTTCATGCCGTACAGACCCACCACAAAGCTCAACGGGATGAAAATGCTGCTGATGATGGTCAGCACTTTCATGACCTCGTTCATGCGGTTGCTCTGGCTGGAGAGGTACAGATCCACGAGGCTGCTGATGGATTCACGGTAGCTCTCGGCGAGGTCTAGGGCCTGAATGGCGTGGTCGTAGCAGTCGCGGTAGAAAAGCTTGATGTTTTCGGGCAACACTTCGTCGGGCAGGCGCAGCAGCTCGGCAACCTTATCGCGCTCGGGGTACACGAGGCGACGAAAGCGCGTGATGTCTTTCTTGATGCGCAAGATGCGGGCGAGCAGCCGCCGGTTAGGTCGTCCGCGGAAAATCTCATCTTCCAGCGACTCGATGTAGTCGCCGATGGCCGCCATGGTAGGGTAGTAGTGGTCGAGTACTACGTCGGTGAGGGCATAGGCTAGGTAGAGCGGCGAGCTGCGCAGGATCTGACTCTTGCCCGACCGAATGCGGTTTCGTACCGATTCCAAACAGTCCTCATAATCGTCCTGGAAAGAAATCAGAAAATTGGGGCCCGTGAAAACAGAGAGTTGGTCGTCGTCGATGTCACAGCTGGGGGTGAAGTCCGTCATGCGCGACACCAAAAACAAGCGGTTGTCTTCGAGCACATCCACTTTAGCCCGCTGGTAGTCGCCCAATACATCTTCCATTTGGAGCGCTGGCAAGTTGAAATCGTGCATTAGCTGCTCCATCAACCCTAGGTCGTTGTAGCCGCGCACGTCGAGCCAGTGGTTTAGTTGCGGATGGGCTTCGTAGTAGGTGCGGAGGGTGGCGTAGTTGCTGAATTCCTGTTCTTTAATGAATCGTTCATCGTACGAAATTAGGAACAGGCGCGGCTTGAGAGCATTCTCGCGCACCTGCAACGTGCCCGGCCGCTCACCCACCATCTGCTCACGCGCTTGGCGGGTTGCGTCGCGGTCGGTGATGCTACGCATCGAATCAATGGAATCATCTACCTCGGTGGTAGATTCTTCGGCGGTTGGATCAGTAATCATGAGGGGAAAGCTAGGTAGCAGGGGCGAAAGGTATGTACGAAGAAAGTCAGCCCCTGCGTTGGGTATTATTGCCTAAACAATCGGTCGTAGGAAAACGGTTTGATCAGATCAGCCTGATGCGTAACGGTTGGCGCGTATCCCTTCTGCTGCGGAGTAGCGTATTTACTTGTAATTTCGCCAGCCACACATTCTTTTTTCGTCTTGTCGTCATCCGCTGCTACTTTCCGTTTGCTTCCACTCGCGCTTGATGGCGGCCGGTACGTAGTGCGTTGCACCACCGGCAACGCGGCCGTTGTACCGGAGCGGCCGCTGGCCTTTGAGCCCTTCTTGTATCTCATGCCCGCGCACCTAGCCTTGCAGCAGCACGCCGGAGAGCAGCTATGTTTTCACTTGGAAGATGGGCGACAGGCCGCCACAATAGCTAGCTTCCAAGTATTTATAGAAGCCGATACGCTCACGGCGTACAGTCCTTGGCAGGCGCCCTTTGGGTCGGTGCAACTAGCGGAGGGGCTAACGGCGGCCGTGGTGTTGGCTTTTTTGCAACAGGTTCAGCAAGAGTTGAAAGCGCGAGGCATCCGGCAGGTGCTGGTGCGCAGCTACCCGTTTGCCTACGATCAGGCGGCTAGTACGCTGCTGACGCAGGCTTTCACGCAGCTAGGTGCCCGCGTCACGCTGGCCGAACTAAACAATCACTTGGAGCTAACGGAGCTAGGCTTTGAAGCTCGGCTGCATCCTTCTGAGCGGCGTCGTTTGCAGAAATGTCGCCGTGAAGGGTTTCAGGTTGAGCAGGAAACGCCGTTGCTGCTGCCGCTTGTCTATGAGTTCTTGCAACAATGCCGGGCCGAAAAAGGGCAGAGCTTGAGCCTAGACGTGGCGCGTTTGCAAGAGCTGTTCCGCCTATTTCCGCAAAATCACTTCTTGTTCTCCGTGCGTGACCGCAAAGGCGCGTGGGCGGCGCTGACGGTGGCTATTCGCGTAAACAGCCAGGTTCTGTATAATTTCTACCCGGCTAGCCCGCTGGCCTACAATGTGTTCAGCCCCGTGGTGCTACTCAACGAAGGGCTATATGCCTTTGCCCGCGACAACGGCATGCGCCTACTCGACCTAGGTACCTCCACGCTGCCAGAAGGCCCCAATCATTCGCTGCTCCAGTTCAAGCGGCACCTAGGTGGTGTGCTGAGCTTGAAGCTGACCTTCGCGTGGGAGTTGTAAGGGTTTACACATGCCGCCGCTATTCTCTACCGCTGCCGCTGCTGCCTCGCCCGAAACCCGGAGCGAGGTGGTGAAGCGCTTCGTGCGCAACTCGCTCGGAACAGGCGTGGCACTCGGCGCCCGAACGGCGGGGGCGCTGGTGCTTAATAAGTTGCTGGCGCTGTATGGTGGTCCCGGCGGCCTCACGTTGCTAGCACATTTCCAAAACCTACTGGCGCTGTTCACGGCACTGCCCAGCGACGGCGTGCAAGTGGGCATAATCAAGTACCTAGCCCCGCTACACCCTGCGCGGCGACAGTATAAAGCGTGGTTAGGAGCTGGGCTGGTTTTGAACGTAGGTGCGTTGTTGCTTGGGCTGCTGGCGCTCGTGGTGGTGCCAGGGCCGCTGGTCGGCATATTCCAGGTGACGTGGGACTGGGGCGTCTTGTTTGCGATAGGAGTGACGTTGTTGCTTGCGCAAACGTACTTGGTGGCCGTGCTGCTCGCGGCGGGAAAGCTGCGCGCGTACCTCTGGCTGACGGTCGCCGTGGCGATTTTTGGGGCCGGAGCAGCTGCTACGGACTTGGTGAGTGGGCGAGGAGCTAGGCAGGCGTTGCTGACTTATTTGCTGGGGCAAGGGCTAGTGGCAGTACCTAGCTTTTGGATGGGATATCGGCAAGGATTGCTGCCTGCGTTGCGTGGCCGCGTAAGCTGCGTAGCGGTGCGCCAGCTAGGGCAGTTCTTGTTGATGGCCGTGAGTGTGCTGCTGTTCAGCTACGCCGTTACTTTCGTGTTGCGTGGCGTCTTGATCCGTAGGTTTTCGTTGGTTGAAGTTGATCTGTGGCAAGCGGTTACGAAGCTGTCGGACAACTATACAATGGTATTCTCAGCCCTGATGAGTAGTGTGTATTACCCGCGCCTAGCAGCCCTAGCCAGTCAGCCACTTGCCTTGCGGCGCTACGTGCGCACGGTGCTACTCGTGGTGGCCGTAGCGGCGGCGGCCGGGCTAGGAGCGGTGTTTCTGCTGCGCGACTGGCTGCTGGCCTTGTTGTTTGATACGCATTTTGTGGCCGCCCGCCATCTGGTAGGTCCACAACTAGTAGGCGATTGGGCCAAGTTCCTCACCTGGATGCTGTTGTTCCTGCTCATGGCGCAGGCGCGCGTGGGGCGCTACGTAGCCGTGCAAGCCGGATCGGCGGTACTGTACGCGGGCCTACTGGCCGTGTTGCTGCCACGTTACGGTTTGCTAGGTGTTCCGTTGGCGCACGCAGTGCGATTTGGGCTGTTGCTGATAGGATGTGGAGCGTACTTCCGTCACTATTGGCGCGCTTAAGGCATGGTAGAAGCTGACGTGCATACCACTAAAGTGGCTGAAGTGGCAGCGTCGCCGCTGGTTACCATTGTGGCACTGTGCTACAACCATGCGCCGTTTTTGCCAGAAGCCCTGGATTCCATTCTGGCCCAAACGTATCCGAACCTAGAAGTTATTCTCGTCGACGATGCCAGCACCGATGCCAGCGCCAGCATCCTCACGCGTTATGCAGCGGCTAACCCAACTTGGCAGTTGCTATTGCTCCACGATAACGTTGGGAACTGCGCTGCTTTCAACCGCGCTTACCGCCAGTCGAAGGGCGAGTTTCTACTCGACTTTGCCACCGACGATGTCTTGCTGCCCGAGCGGATTACCCACCAGGTAGCTGCTTTTCGGCGCCTTGATGCGCAGTATGGCGTAGTGTACTCAGATGCGGAGCTGATTGACGACCGCTCCCAGTTTGTGCGCTATCATTACCGGCGTACGGCCGATGGCCAACTATTTCCGCGGCCAGCTTCCGGTGATGTTTTTGCCGATGTGCTCAGCCGATACTTCATCAGCACCCCCACCATGCTCATGCGCCGCGCCGCACTCGACGACCTAGGTGGCTATGATGAGACACTCGCCTACGAAGACTTCGACTTCTGGGTGCGCGCGGCCCGCAATTGGCAGTTCTACTTCCTCGATGAGGTGACTACCCAAAAGCGTCTGCATCCGGCGTCGATGTCGCGCCGCGGCTACCGGCCCAACGACCCCTTTCTGGCCTCAACCATTCAGGTGTGCCGCAAAGTGCTGGCCTTGTGCTGCACTCCCGCCGAGCGTGCTGCCCTCGCTATTCGGCTGCGTTGGGAAATGCGCCAAGCGGTGCGTTGGCGTAACTTCCGCGAGGCAGGAGCGCTGTACCGTTTGTTGAAGCAAGTTGCTGCGCCTCAGTTAGTAGACAAATTGTTAAACAGTTATTCCAAAGTCGGAGCTAGCTTTCAAAGCTTATGAGAAGCTAGCCAATGGGGTAACTTACCCCGCTATTTCACCTCGTACAGCGTCACTTTGCCCGCTTCCGCCACGGTGCGCCGCCTAGGAAAGCGCGCTAACACATCTTGCTCCGAGTAGCGAATGAGTTTGCGCGTCAGCTCGTCGTTGGTGAGCGTGCTGCGGTTGAGGAGCAGCCACGCGTGCTCGCCAGGACCTAGCTGCACCGAATCGGCGGCGGTGTAGCGGCGAAACGTGAGGTCCGGCGGCACTTGGTAGCCGTAGTAGAAATCGTAGTTGTCAATCAGAAAGTCATCGACGAATACCACGCCGCGGGCCGGGGCTTGCAGGTATTGGCGGAAGATTCGGTTCTGGTCGAAGTGGGAGGAAACGCTGGGTTTGCGCATGAAGTACACGGGGCGAATAGCCGTGCACAGTCCCACCGCCAGCAAGGCTAGGCTCGCAAAAGCTACCGTGCCCGTTGCTTTCCTAGCCGGGCCCGACCACCACGCTGCGGCGAAAAAATAAAGGCTCAAGCCCGCGTAAATCAACGATACACTGCTGCGTACCCAGGCGGCCGCCACGAGCATCGCGCCGCCCAGCAGCCAGCCCCCGCGACCCGTTTGCACGAAGTTTCGTAGCCCAAAACCAGCGGCTAGGCATAGTGGGGGTAGCAAGGGCGTGGTCATGCGCGGGAGCAGCGTAATGGGGTTGTATTGGTTTAACGAAGTGCTGCCCAGCCAGTAAAAGGCAAGGGTTGTAAAAGCTAGGCCTAGCCAAAAGCTGGTATCTGCGTCCTGTGTTTGTCGCTTGCCGAGCATCGCCGCCACTGCCAGCGCCAGCACGCCACCTAGCCCCGTACTGATAAAGAAATCCAGCGGCTGCCACGTGATGCGCCCTAGTAGGGCTGCCCGATTACCCGCTAGGTAGTTGCCTTCTTTCAAAAAATCATTCGTGCGCTCAATAAGGTGGATGCGGTACAATGCATCATGGGTATAAAGCTGATAAATAGCTAGGTAGCTAGCCAGCAGCAGTAGGCCCGTCCCCACAGAGAAGGCCCAAAACCGATAGTTGCGTCGGCTGGCTAGGTCGCGCAGCAGCACAAAGGTGTAGAAAGGGAAGTAGTACACGATGGTTTCCTTGCTCAGCAAGGCGGCGAACGTCAGCAGCGCAAAGCCTATACCCCAAGCGCCGGAAGCACGCGCGGCTCGTTGCCCAAATAGTAGTGCCGCAGCGCTGGCTAAGCACCAAAGCATCAGAATGTTGTCGGGGTAAAGGTAATTGCTGAGGTTGAGCGAAAAGTAATGGAGCCCCAGCAAGAGCATGGCGGCCGCGGCCACTACCGGTTCGCGGCGGTGGTAGAGTACCCAAAAAAGCACGAGGCACCCCAGCGTGCACAGCAGCGGCCAGATGGTAGTGGTGATAATATCCACGCCAAAGAAACGATAGAGCAACGCTACCGGCGCAAAGATGAGCACCCGCTCGTGCAGCGGATCGTGCAACAGGCCATGAGGATCAGGGCCTAGGTGAAAAGTGCCCGTGGCAAGCTGGTGGGCATAGCGGGAATAAAAATGATCATCAATAGCATAGAGGCCCTCGTGCGTCAGGAAGAAGTAAGCAAGGGTGAACAGGCTGACGAATAGCAGCGTGTAGTTGGGCAAGCGTAGCAGGGAACGATTCACAGGTGCAAAGCAAGCATTTACCGCGGTTTTCGGCTCAGTAAAAGGCTGCCGAATAGGAGTTGTAAAAGCCTGTATGGTACGGCGCACAACAGAAAAGGCTCCCTAGTAAGTAGGGAGCCTTTTCTGTTTAGTGTAGGAAATGAAGCCAAGGGGTACTACTGACGCCTCAGCCATTAGCCGTTGATTGCACAGCCCAAACTTCTGGGGCGCTAGCGGCCCGAATCCACTCGGCCATGTTAATTGTGCGACAAGGTGGAGTCGTTGGAATACCTTTGCAGGCGGCCACAGCCCGGTGAATATTTTTGATCAAGCTCGGGAAATCCCCAGCCGGCCGGATGTCACCTAGCTTGTCCTCGTGCGGGCCATAATAGGTTGCTTTGTACCGCGCACCTAACAGGGAAATACGGATATCGAATTCACCCTCAAAATCGATTATTGTATAAGTATGCAATAGTATGTAGCGTAAAGTGAGACGAAGTTGGACAAATATAATAGGCGTTGCTGCGGTTATGATAGAAGGATCTAAAGATGAAATTGGTCTTTGTAGTAGAAAAGTATAATTATATAATCAGGTTATTTCATATTGATTAAAGTATCGCTTTTGTTACTTGTCGGTGCACGGAGCACAACCAGCAGCGATGACAAGTAGGCAACTATTATGCCTGCTAGCAAGTAAGGGCCTATTTAATGATAATTTGATGACATAAGCATCTCCATAAAAGTTGGACTAGATTGCTTTTTGCCATTTGGAAGCCCCCTGAGTATATGACAATTATCATGGTAATGGTCAATCTCTGAACTGGCTAGTATTTTTATATCCTAGAATTTGTATTTAGTTGTTGTCTGCTCCTCATTCACCTGTTAGGTTGAAGCGCAACTCAGCTCGGCAGTAACTAGGCCGCGGAATCCAGCGTGATGCAGGGGTATGCTAAACGCTGTGTGGCGGCTACGGCTTTGTAGCGCAAAAAATGCTTTGTGCGTAAAATTGGGCGTTGCTTTTTCTTTGGCGACCTTTCTGCCGAGCTCCTGTATTTTCTACTTGCTTGAAATTTGCCCGACCCTTTTGTATCGTAGTGCTGCCAGCCTTATTGCTGCTACTCGGGAGCAGCGGGCTCGGGTGCTACTACGAAACCAATGATGACCTAGCTATTACGCAGCTTTTACGTGGCGCTTCGGCGGCGGCACCGGTCACCGATCTACACTTGTATTTTCACGGCATTGCCCTGCTGTTAGCGTGGTTGTACCAAGTAGCACCCGGCTGGCCCTGGTACGGCTTGTTGCTCTACAGCTTACTTTACCTGACTACAGTGGCTGCTTTTGCTGTACTCAGTAAGCTGTGGCCCCAACGCGTACCAACGGCTTGGCTACCAGCCGGGCTCACCTTGTTTTTTCTGCTAGCTTGGCTGGAGCATAGCTTGTGGTTCAATTATAGCCGCATCCCTATTTTGCTGAGTGGAACGGGGTTGCTGCTGGCGGCACAGCACGCGCGCCAAAAACCATTAGTAGCGTTGGGCCTGTTGATGGTAGGGCTAGCTTGGCTGGTGCGGCCTAGTGCGGCAGGGCTAGGTCTGCTGGCAGCAGCGCCGGGTCTTTGGTGGCTAGGAGGGAGGCCAGGGCTACGTGTGCTAGGTATGGCCATCGCCCTCCTAGCAGTGAGCAGCGCCTTGCTATCATTCGCCTGGACACCGCAAATGGCTGCTTACCGCACCCTCGATGTGCTCAAATCCAACTGCAATGACTACCAGCTGTACCGGCCCACGCCCCACACTGCAACTGATAAACTTGGGGTGCAAGCTGTAAGGCATTGGATGCTTGGCGACTCCTTGCTAGTAAATGAAGCCCTGTTTCAGCGGGCGATGCGCTTCGACGCGCGTTACTTTCTGCAGCGAGAGGTGCCTGGCAAGCTGCAAACCCTAGTAAGCTTGTTGGTCCGCGACTACTTTCCGGTGCTACTCGGGCAAGCGGCGCTCTTCTGGTTAGTTGGGTGGCGCAATAAGCAGCTGGTTTTTTGGCTGGTGCAGCTAGCGTATGGGGCGTTGATCTTGGGCCTAGGTATTCTCCTGAAGCTGCCGCCGCGGCTAGGGCTGCCACTGATGGATCTATGGTTGCTGAGCAACTTAGGATATGTGGCTACAGCTCAACAAATAAGGCTGCCCACGCACTTTTTGCGGGTAGTTGCCGTTGGTACTGCATTGGTGGTGGCTTTATATGGCTACAAAACGTTGCATCGTGTGCACGTTTTGCGCCGAGAGCGGGCTGCGCACGAAGCCTACCTAGCCCAGGTAAAACGCTCGGTGGCTGGCCGCTTCATCGTAACTACTAGCTTGGAGGCGGCTTACAAAAGCTTGTCGCCCTTCGAAATATACAGCGTTAGTCAGCAGCCCGTGCTGAGCCTAGTCGGCTGGACTACGCTCGACCCTGCTAATGCGGCCTTGCGCCAACAGCTTACCGGTACGCGCGACTTTGCCGTGGCGCTCCAACGCTTAGCCCAACGACCCGACGTGGTGTGGTTGCTTACTCCTTCGATGGCACGCTTCTTAGCATATTACTTGTCGGCGCGAACGGCGCCTAAGCCACTTACCTGGCACTTTCAGGCAGGAACTTCATTTAGTGCTGATACGCTGTTACCTCGACTATACCAAGTGGATGTAAAATCGATGAAGTAAGTAAAAAGGCCAAAATTTTATGTGACCTACCTGAAGAATAACTCACGTATCCCTGAATACGGGTACCGTACCTTTGAATTCGTTTTTTCACCAGATCTTCTCCCGTCGTCATGATCTCCACCGCCCTTGCCTCTCGCGCCGAGGTACTCCAATCACTCGAATCATTCATTCGAGAGAACATGGACTCCTTCCTCAGAAAAGTTGAAGACAGCTGGCAGCCGTCTGATTTCTTGCCAGATTCTCGGCTCGACACCGATGTCTTCTTCAATGAAGTGAAACTCTTGCGCGAACGGGCCCAAGGCTTGAGCTATGACCTACTGGCCGTGCTCATCGGCGACACCATCACCGAAGAAGCACTGCCCAACTACGAGTCGTGGTTTCATGACCTCGAAAACCTCGACCGCGACGAGCACACCAACGGTTGGGGCCAGTGGATTCGGGGCTGGACGGCCGAGGAAAACCGCCATGGTGACCTGTTGAACCGCTACCTATACTTGACTGGCCGCGTAAACATGCGCGAGTTTGAGAACAGCACCCAATACCTCATTGCCGACGGCTTCGACCTAGGTACCGGCCGTGACCCGTACCGCTCGTTTGTGTACACCAGCTACCAAGAAGCAGCTACCAATATTTCGCACCGCCGCGTGGGTACTCTGGCCCGCAAAGCCGGCGACGCGCAGCTTTCCAAGATCTGCGGCATGATTGCCGGCGACGAAGCCCGTCATGCTCGCGTGTACAAAACCTTCGTTGATAAGATCTTCGAGCTAGACCCATCAGAAATGATGCTCGCTTTTGAAGACATGATGCGCAAAAAAATCGTGATGCCGGCCCACTACATGCGCGAGCTAGGGGTGGAAATGGGCAAAACATTTGGCCACTTCACCGACGCTGCCCAGCGTATCGGCGTGTACACCAGCCAAGACTACACCGACATCCTCGAAGATCTGATCCGCGACTGGAAAGTGGAAAAAGTGACTGGCCTAAACGAAGCCGCTGAGAAAGCCCGTGACTACATCGTGGCTCTGCCCAACCGCTTGCGCCGCGTGGCTGACCGCATGCCGGTGCCGAAGCTAGAGTACAAGTTCAAGTGGATTGACTAACCTAGGTCCTATAGATTTTATCAAGCAAAAGGCCCTGCTACCTAGGTAGCAGGGCCTTTTGCTTTACAGGGTGTTCTATTTTTTGGCTTGATCAGCAAAGGCTACTTGTTGGAACGCGGCGCCTGTGGCGGGCAGCTTA
Organism: Hymenobacter sp. GOD-10R; assembly: GCF_035609205.1. Lineage (NCBI taxonomy): Bacteria > Pseudomonadati > Bacteroidota > Cytophagia > Cytophagales > Hymenobacteraceae > Hymenobacter > Hymenobacter sp. GOD-10R. The sequence goes on along the minus strand of NZ_CP141184.1, from coordinate 3,856,604 downwards.
TAGCGCACCGTGCGTGTGCCGCCGCTGGGACAGCAGTTGGGGTCGGCGGGTTTGTAGAGCGGGAAGGAGCGAAGCAGTTCTTGACCTTGCACCTTGAATACATCCTGCCCTTGATAGCCTTCAGCGGCAGCGCCAGCTAGGTCGGGCACGGTAAGCGCCTGACGACTTTGACTCAGAAAACTATACGCCACCACTTGCCCGTAGGAGCCGCTTCCCGCGTCGGAAACGAAGATGAGCAATTCCGGCGATTTATCGTCGTTGAGGTCGGTGGCTACCACGTCGGTGACGGTGCCGTTTAGGGCCTGCGTGTTGGTAGTCAGATCGCGGCCACCCTTTTCCGCGCTCAAGATCAACTGGCGTTGGCTGCCTTCGCCCTTTGTCTCTACCACAAAGCGATGGCCGTCTTCCGTCACTTCTTTGTGAAAGCTAACAGCCGTAGGCGAAACAGCTGGGGTAGCTGGCACTGTGGCGCTGGCAGTGCTACGCAAAGAAGCGGAAGGATCGGCACGCTCCGTAACGGAGCGTTGCGTATCGCAGCTAGCGAGGCTAGCTAGCATAAGCAAAGCGCCGGGCAAAAGGTAGGGGACGGGTAATTTCATAACGAGGAAGCAATAAAGAAGCTAGGTCGGCGCAGGGCCGACAGCAGCACTAACGCCCCGTGGCGCTTGAGGTTGCACCCCCAGTAGCACAAAGCGCCAGCTTCGCCCATTGCGAGAATATCGGGGCTAGGTTGTCGAGCTAGCGTAGTTCTTTCCCGCTCAATCGTTCACAATGAGCGAAACTGGCGCTTTGCGCTAGAGCCTTTACGACACGATCTGTACGCCTTTCCAGAACGCTACCCGTCCTTCGATGTTCTTGGCTGCGTCCTTCGCTTCCGGATAGTACCAAGCCGCATCTTTGTTCAGCTCGCCGTTTACGCGCAAGGAATAATAGCTGGCGCGACCCTTCCAGGGGCAGCTTGTGTGGGCGATGCTATCCTCGAAAAATTCGCGCTTGATAGCATCAGCCGGGAAATAATGGTTATTTTCGACTACAATGGTGTCGTCGCTGTCGGCTACGACGGTGTTGTTCCAGATTGCTTTCATCGTTGGTGGTTTATGTGTGGGTGTTGATTTTTGAGCGTGTGGCGACGCTGCCTTCTGTCTCCTGTCGAACGACGTTGTGATGAGTTGTTCAACGATTCTTATATCAACGGCGAGGCGTAAGTAGACATCGTAACATTGCTCGACGGTGCGGCTTTATCACTGAGTGGTCAACCCAAAAACCGGTACCGATAAACCAACTTCACTCGTCTGTTGTTCTCCTAGCCTAACCCCTGTCTTATGTCTGCTGGCTTTCGTTTCCGAGATTTTGTGCCTGAGGAGTCGCCTGAGAAGGGCTTTGACTCTCTGTTTAAACTATTTATGCAACTGGTCACCATCACGTCGGGCGACGTGGGGGAGGCTCTTTCCTGGCTTTCGCAGCTCGATAAACAGTACGGCCTCACCGACGATGACTACGGCATGGGCAACTTTATCGAGGATTTGAAGAAGAAGGGCTACATCGACGAAGATCCTCAGAAGAAGGGTTCTTTCCAGATTACGGCCAAAAGCGAGCAAAATATTCGCAAGAGTGCCCTAGAGGAAATCTTCGGTAAGCTGAAGAAGAGCTCAACTGGCAACCACCGCACGCCCCACACCGGCCAAGGTGACGAGATGAGCACCGACATGCGCGAGTTCCGCTTTGGCGACTCGCTGGATCAGATTTCCATGACCGAATCGATCCGCAACGCCCAGCTCAATCACGGCCTCACCGACGAGTTCATGCTAGCCGAGGGCGACCTAGAGGTGCGGGAAAACGAGCATAAATCGCAGACCAGCACGGTGCTGATGATTGACATCTCGCACTCCATGATCTTGTACGGCGAAGACCGAATCACGCCCGCCAAAAAGGTGGCCATGGCGCTGGCCGAGCTGGTGAAGCAGAAGTATCCCAAAGACTTCCTCGACGTGATTGTGTTCGGCAACGACGCTTGGGAAATCAAAGTGAAAGACCTGCCATATCTGGAAGTAGGTCCGTATCACACCAACACAGTCGCTGGCTTGGAGCTAGCTTTGGATCTGCTGCGCAAGCGGAAAACGCCGAACAAGCAGATTTTCATGATTACAGATGGTAAGCCAACCTGCTTGAAGGAGGGCAATGGCTACTACAAAAACAGCTTTGGTCTCGACCGGAAAGTGGTCAACAAAACCCTGAACCTAGCTGCCTCGGCCCGCCGCCTGAAAGTGCCGATTACCACCTTTATGATTGCCTCCGACCCATATCTGAAGCAGTTCGTGGAGGAGTTCACGGAGGTGAACCAAGGCAAAGCGTACTATAGCAGTCTGCAAGGTCTAGGTCACTTGATCTTCGAGGACTACAAAAAGAACCGCCGCAAGAGCCTGTAACATGCTGTTGCGCTGAATAAGAATACATTGCACTATATAGAAAGCCGCAGAAGTCTCGTTACTTCTGCGGCTTTTTGTTTCTATTCTTATCTACTTAGCTATGCGTAATCTGCTGTTAATTCTTGTGGCCGTATTAGCGGCCTGTTCTACTGCTAAGCCGCTTGTTGAAACGGCAGTATCAGCTAAGTCAGTGCCTAAAATGGATATTATCCTGACCGGACGATTACTGAATGCTCATGCAGGCGATTCTGTGTGGGTAGCGCGGAAAGGAGTTAAACGCCCCGAGGTAGTTCTGCTGGATGCAACAGGAAAATTTAGATTGGTCTTGCAAGGAGTAGTTGCTCCTATTGACGGTCAGCTCAATGGGCCAAGTAACTGCTCGATGATTGTCTTTCTCCAACCTGGCGACTCAGTCAATGTGACGGCCGAATGCAGGGACTTTTATAAAACCGTTGATTTTACAGGCCGTGGTAGCTTCGTCAACAACTACCTAGCCCAAGCACACCGACACTTCGATAACAGCCGAGATTCTGTTCCAGAAAGACTATACACTAAAGACCTGCCAGCTGAGTACAAACGCAAAGTTGATCTTCGCCGGCAGCAGCAACTTGAGTATATGAATGCTTATGCTGCTCAGCAACCACTGCCCACCGAGTTTATCCGCATTCACAAGCAGGTCTTGGATATACAACGGGCTGTTTCTTTGCTGAGCTACATGCATTATGCGAAGTACACCACGAAACAGGAGCCTGCGTTGCCTGCGGACTTTCTTGCTTCATTTACCGCTTTGCCCTTATCGTCGCTCAGCCACAACAGTGACTTGAGTATACGACTTGCAACGAGTCACCTATTTGAGGAATACCAATATGCGCGGTTGCTGCCGCCAAATGGAATATTGCCTGTCGACTTGAATGCTGCTGAGCAAATCTTTGCACAAGCTACGGCTGATTTTGGTGACACTCCAGCTCGTGACCAAGTGATAGGACGTATGCTTTGTGACCAGTTGCGTGGCCCATTGGTTGACAATCCACAACCTGTTCTCGCCATGTTGCCCTTATTTAAAGCGCACAACCGCGACTCCGTTGTGGCTAGTACCATACGGCAAGCACTACGATCTACCGAGCACCTACGTCGTGGCGACCTAGCTCCTGTCTTCACCTTACAGGACGCCAGCGGTAAGCGCGTGTCATTGCAGGACTTTCGCGGTAAAGTCGTTTACCTTGATTTTTGGTATAGTAGCTGCGCGCCGTGCCTCGCCGAGGCACCCGCGGCTGTGAAGCTGAAAAAGCAGTTTATGGGTCGCGATGTGGTGTTTCTCTACATCTCAATCGACCGCAAAGCCGACGACTGGCAGAAAGCCCTAGCCCGGCACCCACTCACCAGCCCCAACAGCGTGCACCTCCTTGACCCCGGCGGGTACAAAGCCTCGGCGAACTACGGCGTGGGTGGCTTCCCGAGCTACTGGATTATTGGGCGGGATGGACGAATTCGCCAGGGAGCGGCACCGCGACCATCGGCCGGAGCAGAAACAGTAGCAGTGCTGGAGCAAGCACTAGCGCAACGGCCGTAAGAGATACAGGACGCGCTACTTGCGCGCTTGCGCTTTTGGCGCTTGTGCAGCACTCGCTAGCTTAACGGCCTCATATAAATTGACAACCCCGCCCATTCGGGAAAGGGTAGCAAAATCGACCAGTTCTTTGGTGCCAGGCTTCAGCACCTGCGTGTGGTAGGGCAGCGCCGATTGCATAATAATGCGCTTCAGCTCGGTGGGGCTAAGCTGGGGGAAGTACGTTTTCAGCACTGCCGCCACGCCAGCCACAGATGGCGCGGCCATGCTGGTGCCGCTCATGGGCGCATAGCTACTGCTTGGCATCGTAGACATGATTTCCACGCCAGGCGCAAACACGTCTACTGACTGGCGGCCGTAGTTGGAGAACGGGGCTACCAAGTGTGTGTCGTTGGTGCGGGCGCTGGCGCCTACAGTTAGTAGGTTCGGGATCTGCTGGCCATTGAGGTAACGGCCCTGCGGGTACTGCGGGATTTGATCGGTATTGAGATGGTCGTTGCCGGCGGCGTGCACGAGCAGCACGCCTTTCGCGTTGGCGTAGCGCATGGCCTCATCCACGGCGGCTTTCTCCGGCGAGAAGTACTTGCCGAAACTCATGCTGATGATTTTCGCACCGTTGTCGACGGCGTAACGAATGGCATTCGCCACGTCTTTATCGCGCTCATCGCCATCGGGGATGCAGCGCACGGACAGGATGCGTACGTTGTCGGCTATGCCTTGCCCACCTAGCTTATTGGTACGGTCGGCGGCGATGATGCCCGCGCAGTGCGTGCCGTGCTTGGTGCCGTGGTCAACGAGGCTGGTTGCGAGATTGGCGTTGCCGTAATCCCGCTGGCGAAGGTCCTGCACTTGGTCGCCGATAATGGGGCGCGGATCGTAGGCTAGGTTATACGCGTAATCCAGCCGATCTTTTAATTCGGCATTGTAGCGGCGGTAATAATTTAATGCTGAGTCGGCGTTGGGCTGTTGCATCCTCCGCGTAACGCGGTAGAACAAGCTAGCTAGCTTGGTCAGGGTAGTGTCAGCAGATGGCGAGCGACGGAGCAAGGAGGAGTCCAACACCTGCACCCCATACGCTTTCTTGAGCGTGGCCGAATTAGCTATGTCTTCGGCTAGCTGTTTCGTATCGTTCTGGTAAGCGGTTTCGGCTTCGGCGCGCTTAGTTGTGTAAGCAGCCTTTGCCTGTTCGTACAGCCGAAACTCGGCTTGCTGTGCTGTCGGTACCTGCGCTAGGGTCTTGCCTTCGTAGCGAGGACGCAGACGGGCATACAGGCGAGTTTCCTCTTTCTGGTCGTGAAACACATTGCGGCCATCTTTCCCACCTGTGAAGTTCCAACCGTACACATCATCTACATAGCCATTATGGTCATCGTCGCGGCCGTTGCCCGCAATTTCGCGTGGGTTGTGCCAGAGCACAGCCTTCAGATCGGCATGCGCAGTATCTACGCCACCATCAATAACGGCTACTAACAAGGGCGACGCAGGCCGTAACCCTAGCTCGTGCAGCAAGGCGTAGGCCCGCTCCGTGCTGATACCCATTGTGTTGTTGGCAGCTGGGTCAAGATGGTGCCATTGCATCAGCGGTTGCTGTGCTCGGCACACGATCGACAACAGGCAGGGGAAAAGTAGGAGTAAGCGGGCGTGCTTCATAGAAGCTAAAAAGATAACCAGCCGCTAACTAAGCTGCTGTTGGTGTTGAACAGAGAAGGATTTGGCTAAATCGGGCTACTGTACTGCTACCGCGCCTTTGTCTTCGGGCGTGGCGTTCTTGATTTTGGGAATCGATTGCAGGTAAGCGAAAATAGCCGCTGCATCTCCGTCGCTCATGGTGGAGTATTTGGGCATTGGTGCGTGTAGCGGGCCATTCGGCGACATGCCGAACTTCACGGCTTTCGTAAAATCGCCAGCATTCCAATCGCCAATGCCGGTGCCGGAATCACCGGTAAGGTTGCGCGATACAATGTCGACGCCATTGACGTCGAGCAAGTGGTTGCCGCCCCCTAGGTAGCCTTCCGATTTTTCGGGCTCAAGGGCGTTGTTGGTTTCGAAGCTTTTCGAGTGGCACTCGAAGCATTGGTAGCGTCCTACAACCAAGTAACGTCCGTAGGCAAGCTGGTCGGTGGGGGCGGGCGCTACCACGGCCTTCGTAGGCATAGGCGTAGGCTTCATCACGGTGTTCACCAACGTTTTAACGAGCAGGCTAGGCTCCTGCGCATGGGTTGGCGTAGCGTCGGCTTGCACCCACTGGTGGTCGGAACGCAGAAAGGCCACAACGCTGTTCACGTCCTCGTCCGACATGTGCACGAAATGCGGCATGATGATACGGTAGCGCCCATCGCGTCCAATTCCCGTACGCAGCAGCGCAATGACTTCCCCGTCAGTCCAGTTGCCGATGCCGTGGTCTTTGTCTTGCGTGATGTTAGCCGAGTAGAGACTGCCAAACTCCTTGGGGGTGTCTAACATTTGTTGCCCCGACAGCTTGTTGTTCTTCTTGTTCATATGACAGTCGTTGCAGCTGGCCAGTACGAGCGAGCGACCTAGCTCCAGGCGCTCTGGTGTGGCAGCTACAGCCACCGTAGAGGCTGTGGGCTTGTCGTAGGTGGGAATGCCACGTGCTTGCACCCACACCACGAACCCAATAACCGCGAGTACGACGACCCCCAGCACCCCGCCTAGTATTTTGAAGAATTTTTTCATGTAGTATTGGAGATAAGTTTATCAAACACAATACTATAGCTTCTGCTTGCGCACTGCAACTAAGGGGCATCACATATGTATGTGAGTGACGCTTATTGGTAAGCGAACAACAAAACCTAGGTTTTTCGCTGGCTCAGCACGTTTGCTTCCGAACCAATGATGGGGTTAGACAGTTATTTCATAGTTGTCTGCTTCCTGACCTTTGCCCATCTTTCCATCTGGCAGACTACCTTCCCTTTTATATGATCTCAACCAACATCCGTACCCTAGGCGAACTGAAGAAGTCCGGCTATCAGCCGCGCTCTGTGAAGCAGGAACTGCGTGATAACCTGATTGCCAAGCTCCAGCGTAAAGAAGAAGTGTTCCCGGGCATCTACGGCTACGAGGAAACAGTTATTCCTGATCTGCAGCGCGCCATTTTGAGCATGCACCACATCAACCTGCTCGGGTTGCGTGGGCAGGCTAAAACCCGCATTGCCCGCCTCATGGTGGAGCTACTCGACGAATACATTCCGGTGGTGGAAGGCTCGGAGCTGAATGATGATCCGCTGCAACCACTGTCTATTTATGCTAAAAACCTCATCGCCGAAAAAGGCGATGCGACGCCCGTAGCGTGGCTGCACCGCGCGGACCGCTACACGGAAAAGCTAGCTACCCCCGATGTATCGGTGGCTGACCTTATCGGCGACGCCGACCCCATCAAAGCGGCCACGCTGAAGCTGCCGTATTCGGATGAGCGCGTAATTCACTTCGGCCTGATTCCTCGCTCGCACCGCGGCATCTTCGTGATCAACGAGTTGCCCGACTTGCAGGCGCGTATTCAGGTGTCGCTATTCAACATCTTGCAGGAAGGCGACATCCAGATTAGGGGCTTCAAGGTGCGTTTGCCGCTGGATATCCAGTTTGTGTTCACCGCCAACCCTGAGGACTACACCAACCGTGGCTCTATCGTGACGCCGCTCAAAGACCGTATTGACTCCCAGATCATTACGCACTATCCCAAGTCGATTGAGATTGGTAAGCGCATCACCAAGCAGGAAGCTCGCATCAAAGAAGAGCAGAAAGGCATGGTGACGACGAACGAAATCGTGAGCGACCTAGTCGAGCAAGTGGCTGTTGAAGCACGCGGCTCGGAGTTCGTCGATGCAAAAAGCGGTGTATCAGCCCGTCTGACCATTGCTGCTTACGAAAGCTTAATCAGTGCCGCCGAACGTCGTGCCCTGATCAACGGTGAGAAGAAAACCTACATCCGCGTAGCCGACTACCTAGCTGCTGTACCAGCCCTCACGGGTAAGGTGGAGCTGGTGTACGAAGGCGAACAGGAAGGTGCTGGCATCGTGGCGGAGAAGTTGATGGGCAAGGCTATCCGCACGCTGTTCCTGAACTACTTCCCTGACCCCGACAAGCAGAAGAAAAAGAAGAACATCCCGAATCCTTACAAAGAGGTGCAGGATTGGTTCGGCGCTGGCAACACCGTCGACGTGCTCAGCGATGCTTCCGACAAGGACTACCAAAAAGCCCTCGACCAAGTACCCGGTCTGCGCAACATTGTAACGTTCCTGCACCCTAACGAGGACAAGGAGACGACCTATTTCCTAATGGAGTTCTGCCTGCACGGCTTAGCTGAGCACAGCCTCATCTCGCGCAACCGCGTTACGGCCGGCACCCAGTTCAAGGACCTACTCAGCTCCATGTTCACCATGCCTAGCTTCGGCGGCGATGATGACGACGAAGATGAGGACGAAAAGCCTCGTGGCCGACGTCGGTAAGCCATTAGGCTACTCATGAAAAACGCCCCACGTACCGGAAGGTAGGTGGGGCGTTTTGCTGTTATAGACAGCGTGTGTTTTGCGCTGCAATAGAAAGCTAGCTTTTGGCTTCCAGCTTCCGGCCTTTCAAGTTTTGTTGTGCGCCTTTTAACTGGTACTTCAGCGCCTTTAGGCGGTCCTTCTCAGCATCAACGCGCGATTTAGCGTCATCTACGAGGCGCTCCTGGTCATCTACCTGACTTTTCAGGGACTCTACCCGCTGGGCTTGTGCAGCCACAGCAGGGTTTTCAGAATTTACGTCGGAGCGGAACAAAGAGCAGCTTTGCAGGCTAGCTGCGAACACTGCAAGGGCAAGTATAGGCGTTTTCTTAAGCATCATTCTTAACAATAGGTCTGCTTGAGTTTACGCGCTCATCAGGTAGAGGTTCCCATTGAGATAGAAAAAGGCCCGTTGGAAGTGTTCCAACGGGCCTTTTTCTTAAGGTACAAATAGCTAAGCTGGCCTAGCTTTCCGATACCACAATTTTCTCAATTTCGTCGTTCTGGCGGATCTGGTCAATAACGTCCTCGCCTTCTACTACTTTGCCGAATACGGTGTGCACCCGGTCGAGGTGGGCCGTGTTCTGGCGATTGTGCACAATGAAGAATTGCGAGCCACCAGTGTCTTTACCAGCGTGCGCCATGCTAATCACACCGCGGTCGTGGTACTGATTGCCGCCGGAGGTTTCGCACTTAATTTTGTAGCCGGGGCCACCAGTGCCGGGCATGCCTTTAGCGCCGGGCTTGGTGTTTGGGTCGCCGCCCTGAATCATGAAGTTCGGGATGACGCGGTGAAACTTGGTGCCGTCGTAGAAGCCTTTCTCGGCTAGCTCGGTAAAGTTCTTTACCGTGTTCGGAGCATCTTCTTCGAAGAACTCAAACTTCATAACGCCTTTGCTGGTGTGAATTTCAGCGGTTTTCATGTCTAGAAAGTTGTAGGTGGGGAAGTGAGGTTTCCGCTTGTGTAAGGCGGAAGCTAGGACAAAGGTAACCAATTCGGCTAGCTCGCGGCATCCAGAAGCCCAACCGGTGCGTAGGTTATAGTAGGAGCGGAGGTGCCTTATTTTCGCTTCCTGCTTCTTCCGCTTACCAATTCACCCTGACGATTCAACTGTTACATGAAGAAAACCTTCCGTACTACATCCTATTTCCTGCTCAGTGCAAGTATTCTAGCCACCAGCCTAGCTAGCTGTGGCGGCGACAACAAAGGTGCCGACGTGGCAACGCAGGAGCCCGGCTCTACTATGAGCGTCGCCGACTCGGCCAATATGCCCACTGACTCCGCCCGCATGGGCAAGGCCGATGGCGTCATGGTTGACGGTGTTGCCATGACCCCCGACCGTAGCATTGTGCAGAACGCTGTGCAAGCTAAAAGCATGACGACGCTAGTAAAAGCTGTGCAAGCGGCCGGCCTCGACGGTACGCTGAGCGGTGCGGGTCCGTACACCGTATTCGCGCCCAACAATGCTGCCTTCGATAAGCTTCCCAAAGGCGCTCTTGCTGGCCTCATGCGCCCCGAAAGCAAAGACAAGCTAAAAGGCTTGCTGACCTATCACGTCATTGCGAGCCGCCTACTGGCCGCTGACCTGCGTGATGGTCAGGAGCTAACCACCGTGAACGGCGAGAAAATCAAGGTTTCAGTGAAGGATGGCAAAGTGATGATCAACAACGCTACCGTCTCGACTCCCGATGTGGTTTCAAGCAACGGCGTAACGCACATCATCGACACTGTGCTGATGCCTCCGGCAGAAACGGAATAGTTATCTGTAACGCAAAGCTCCAGCTTCGCGCATCGTTGAACGATAAGGCTATGTCCTGTAGACTAGCGTGAGACGTTCAACGATGCGCGAAGCTGGAGCTTCGCGCTACATTATAGATTACCCTTTCTGCCCTAGGCCGGCGTTATCGGCGGCGAGCTGCGCAAAGATAGCCCAGTCAATATTCTCTCGACCGCGGGCAACTGTGGCGGAAAGCTGGTCAAAAATGATATTTGCGAACGGCATGGGCACAATCTGTTCTTGGGCCTCGCGCAGGACCAGCTTCAGGTCCTTGCGGATAATAACCGGTTCGGCCCCGACGGGCTGGTAGTGCTGGCTGGCAATGAGCTTACCATAGTTCTTGTACACCGCGCAGTCGAAGAGGGTGTTGCTAAAAAACTCGTGCACCTTCTGGCGGTCGATACCACTTTTCTGAGCCAACGTAAAGGCTTCGGCCATGGCCTCGATGGCGGCACCTAGCATGAAGTTGCCGCAAAGTTTCACTAAGCTAGCCGCGCCGGGGTCTTCGCCGAAGTCGTACGTCCCTTGTCCGATGGCACCTAGGTAGGGCGCTGCTTTCTGCTTGGCTGCGGTGGAGCCGGCTACGACAAGCCAAAGCTTTCCGGCTGCCGCCGCTTCAGGTTTGCCAAATACGGGCATTGCCAGCAGCGCGGAGCCGTGTTTCTGGTGCGCTTCTGCAAGGCGGCGGTTGGTGTCGGGCGCCACGGTACTACACGAAACGTGCACGGCTCCCTGCGCAAGGCCGCTGAGCAGGCCATCGGAGCCCGTCGTGATGGTCTCCAGTGCGGCATCGTCGGTCACCATGGTAAAAACGACGGAAGCGCCCTGAACTGCTTCGGCTGGTGTATTAGCTACGCGCGCACCTAGCTCTTGCAGCGGAGCCGCTTTGCTAGCGGTGCGGTTGTACACGTTGAGCTGATGACCAGCTTTGAGCAGATTTTTTGCCATCGCCACGCCCATGCCACCGAGACCTAAAAAGGCAAGTTGTTCAGCCATAAAAGTTTAGAAGAAGCCTGAAAAGCCCTTTATACGCAGCCAAGCGCCAAAGAAGCTGGACTACTGCGTTATAGAGTCTGACTCCGGGTTTTCTTCCTGCTCCACGGCCTTCACGGCGCTGTCGCTCGCCACTTGCATGATGAGCTTCGGGTCGTTCACTACTGGTGGCTCATCTTGCACGATCAACGACTCGTCTGGGCCTGGTGCTTCTGCGTGTTCACTAGTAGAATCCACCGTCTGCGACGTGAAGTTTTCTGAGTCTAGGTAGTCCTGCGGCGAGGAGCTTTCCGCAGGCCGGGCTATTCGCGCAGCTTGTTCGCGCCGAGGTTTGCGCGCAGCCAGGTAGTGCTTCGAGAAGCGCACCAGTGCCCAACTACCTACCCCTAAACACAAGAGCACGCCCAAAGCCATGGCCACCCGCGTTAGGTTCAGCTTCGTCGGCAGTGCTACCGGGGCTGGCTTGCGAACAGACCTAGGTGATGGTATCTTCGGTTGCGCAGCCACTGGGCTAGGCTGCTTCACTACTGCGGGCGTTGGCGTAGTCGCTTGTGTCCGCAGTTGTTCAATAAGTTGGCCGAGCTGCTGAATTCGGGCGTCCAGCTCTTGGTTACGAGTTGCCGATTCGGTGCGCGCTACGCGTAAGGCTTCTTCCAGTTCGGCTCGCTCTTGTTGGGCGGCCAATTGGTGGTTGGGTGTTTGCGCCAGCTGTTGTCGCAGGTGCGTAAGCTCCTGTTCCCGGGCTGTTTCCCGAGCTTGCGCCGCTTGTTGCTGCTGCCGAAGCTCAGTTTGTAGCTCCCGGCGCAGCGCCTCCAGCTGGCGAGGATCAGAAGCTGTACTGTAGGGTGGGTCGGCGGGCACATCAGCCGCGCCAAGCCACAACCATAGCCGGCGGGCACTCTGCTCCCAGAACCCGTAGCTAGGTTCTTCATCCGCGTCAGAAAACGCTGGCTCTGCTGTCAAGAACTGGTCACGTAGCTGGGCAGCCCATTCATTTAAGTTTGCTTCGGCAGGAGCGTCCCCCAGCGGTGCCAGCTGCCGCAATCGGCGCGGCATCTGTCGCGCGTCGTTCACGAGCTGGAAGTTGTAGGCTGCTGTCTGTCGGCTTAATTGATTCTCAACTTCAGGCCCATAGGTAACAGGCGCAAGTAAGACGACAAAGCCCGCCAGCGGCGGCAACGCCGTCGGCGCTAGGTCGAGCTGCACGCCAAGCCATTCCAGCACAGAGTCTTTCTGATGCTGGTAAAAGTCGAACGGGTTATCGGCTTCGCCAAAACCCGCTATCGGTTGGTCGCTGAGGCGCCACGTACCATATTCGAGCGCTGGAATGCGTAAATGACCACTTTGTGGCACCAGCATCAGCAGCACGATTTTACCCGGTTGCAACAACACGGCATCGACCGGCGGCGCGTCCGTAGCACCTAGGTTGCCGAGTAGCAGGGTAGTAGGCGCACTTGCATCCGTGCGTAATGCGTTTTCGACAGCCTCAAACTGCTCCTGGCGGGCCGGATCGGAAAAAGGAGCAAACAAGAAGCTGTGTACCATGTCAGTTAGTGTCGGTTGTCTTCCTCGTTCAGCATACTCAGGTAGCTGTCGTAACGCGGCAAGGCGATTTTGCCCTTTTCCACGGCTTCGCGCACGGCGCAGCCGGGCTCGTGCACGTGGGTGCAATTATGATAACGGCATTGGTTGAGCAAAGCGCGCATCTCCGGGAAAAAATGCCCGAGTTGAGCCGGCGGGATATCCACCAAACCTAGCTCTTTAATGCCTGGCGTATCAATAATATAGGTGCCAGGTCGTACTTCCAACATTTCGGCAAACGTAGTGGTGTGCACGCCCTTATCCGAGAACTCGCTGATTTCGGCAGTTTTAAGATCGAGGTCGGGTACCAATGCATTAATAAGTGTACTCTTGCCCACGCCCGAATGGCCCGAAAGCAACGTGACTTTGCCATCCAGCAGCGCGTCAATCTCAGCCACTCCTTCGCCTGTGCGCGCTGCAGCAAGCAGGCTAGGATAGCCCGTACGCTTGTACATTTTTTGAATTTGCTGCTGGTAGTCCGTTAGGTCTTCGTCGTGCAGGTCGGCTTTGTTGAAGATGAGCGTGACGGGAATGCTATACGCCTCGGCCGTTACCAAGAACCGGTCGATAAACCCAAACGAAGTAGCCGGCGACACCAGCGTAACCACCAGCAGCGCCTGATCGAGGTTGGCGGCTACAATGTGGGCATGCTCCGTCTTGTGCACCGAGCGCCGAATGATGTAGTTGCGCCGCGGCTCAATGTGGTGAATGACGCCCGCACCTTCCGTTTGTTCTTCCACCGTAAACTCCACCTGGTCGCCCACCGCCAGCGGGTTGTTCACTTTCAACCCCTTCTGTTTGAATTTACCTCGCAACCGGCATCGGTGCAGCTGCCCCGTAGCTAGGTCGCGCACCAAGTACCATGAGCCGGTAGATTTAACAACAATGCCAGTCATAAAGAGTAGTTGAGTGATTGAGTGATGAGTGACTGAGTGACTGAGATTCTCGAATAGCACTCAGTCACTTAGTCACTCAGTCACGCTCTAGCGGCAGCGCCGCCATAATTTTGGCTGTGGCGCCGGCATGGTCAAGTACGTACTGCCGGTTGGTCTGGCTAGCAAGTTGCCGCACCTGAGTATCCTGAAGCCACGTTCGTACTATGGCTTCTAGCTGGGCACTACTCTCTACGGGACGTGCGCCGCCAAGTGCTACCAGCTCCTGCGCCTCCTGGAATTTCTTATACCGCGGCCCGAAAGTCAGGGGCAGGCCAAATACGGCCGCTTCCAAGGTGTTATGGAGCCCTTTGCCGAAAGCACCACCTACATAGCCAATAGCGCCATAACGGTATAGCTCACGCAGCAAGCCAATCGAATCAATAATCAGGATGCTAGCTTGCGCCACCGTATCGGGCTGGGCGGCAGAATAGCGTACAGCCTGCCCCGGTACCATGGCTTCGAGCTGCCGCAAACCCGACTCATGCAGTTCGTGCGGTGCCACAATCACGCGCAGTTTGATGCTGTCCCCCATAATATGACGCAACGGCGGGGCAACTATCGAAATGTCTTCCGGCCAGCTACTACCCACCACCAGCACTGGCGCTTTATCAGCCACAAAGGCCTCAAGTAGCGGCAGCGACTTCGGCGGCGCGGCCGCGGTGCTCACCACCGTGTCAAAACGCGTATCGCCAGCCACGCTTACTTGCCGGATATTAATGCTCCGTAACAGCTCTGCGGATGCTTCATTCTGAGTGAAAATGTGCGTGAAGCTCCCGAGAATGCGTCGAAACAAGCCGCCCCAGGGTTTAAAGAAGGCTTGCTCGGGGCGAAAAATAGCCGAAACGCAAATAGTCGGAATTTGCCGGTGGTGCAGCTCCGATAGGAAGTGGTACCAAAACTCGTACTTCACAAAAACGGCTAACCTAGGTCGGACCGCGTCTAAAAAGGTGCGGGCGTGCGCAGCTGTATCGAGCGGCAGATAAAACACATAGTGGGCGCCCGGCCAGTTCTTACGCACATTGTAACCCGAGGGCGAAAAGAACGTCAGCACGATCTTGTAACCAGGATACTGTTGGGCAAATGCCTCTATCAGTGGGCGCCCTTGCTCAAATTCGCCCAGCGAAGCACAATGGAACCACGCTATTGGCGCTGTTTCATGGCGAATTGTGGATTGAATGTGCGCTAGCAAACCGCGCCGGCCCGCTACCCATTGGGCAGCTTTTGAGTTGAAAGGCGCCACCAGCTGCAGCAGCGTGGCATACAGACGAAGCGCAATATTGTAGACTGCTAACAAGAGCGGGAGCTAGGAGCTTAGTTGGTAAGAATGCAAAAGTACGTGTTTGCCGACCTTCCTAAGCGAAAGAAGCTCTGGTGCCACGCACCAGAGCTTCTCCTAAAGGCGGAATGAGCTAGCCGCACTAGCGCAGCGCGCCTTGTGGTGTGGGTTCTTTCCAGTCGACGGGACAAGCTTCTCCGTTGGTTTCAAAAAATTGCAGCGCCGCTACCATGCGCAGCGCTTCGTCGATGCTGCGCCCCAGCGGGCGGTCGTTCACGACCTGATGGCGCACAATCCCATCTTTATCAATCAGGAACCAGCCTCGGTAAGCCACTGGGGAGCCTACAAAGACCATTTCGCCGGCGTCGTTGTAGTCGTAATGACCACCCAGCACGTCGTAATTGGCCGAAATCGTCTTGGTCGCGTCAGCTACCAGCGGGTACGTAACACCCGCCACACCGCCTTGGTTACGCGGAATCTGGTACCAAGCTAGGTGGGCATTGTGCGAATCAGTGGAGCAGCCAACTATCGCTACGTTCTTGGCCTCGAACTCGGCAAGACGATCCTGAAACGCCAACACTTCTGTGGGACAGATAGCCGAAAAGTCAGAAGGATAAAAGTAAAAAAGGACGTGCTTCTTGCCTAGGTAGCGGTCGAGTGAAAACTCGTCTTCAATATTGCCGTCGATGACAGCTTTAGCGCGGAAAGATGGAGCACGTTTACCAACGAGAACGGCCATGATAGTCAGAGGGATTAGGTGAGAAAAGGCAGGTAGATGAAGTAGACTGCCTGCCGAAAGTTGCCGCGCGTACCATGCAACGACAAAGCAAGGAGGCTTTATAACTACTTGCCTTATACCACGCATTAAGCAAAACAGTTGGCTCATGCACTAGCCTTCCCGGTGCCCTTTTATCATTTAACCAATGAGAGCCACTGTTGAGCTCCAGTTTCGTTATTTTCCCGAAAGCAAAAGGAGGCTCTAGTTAAGCTAAGCGCTATTCTTCGTCAAAGGAGCTTCTTTCGCTTGTCTTTCTGGTAAAATCTCTATTGTCATACGGCAAAGTTCTATTACTGAAAGCCGAAAAAGCTTACTTTTGACCATAGACCCATTGCTCATTTCTTTACCTTTTTATGGATCATAACTCACTGGCGCTGCCTGTTGGTACTACCCTCGACCGTTTTATTATGCGCAAGCAGGAAGATTTCCCCTACGCAACGGGTGAACTCTCTCAGTTGCTGCGCGATATTGCTTTAGCTACTAAGATTGTTAATCGTGAAATTAATCGCTCGGGCCTAATTGATATTGCAGGTGCTTATGGCAACCGCAACGTACAAGGTGAAGATCAGCAAAAGCTAGATGTAGTGGCTAATATTCGCTTCATCCGGGCTCTGCGTAATGGTGGTGAGGTGTGCACCATTGTTTCGGAAGAAGATGAAGAAGTAATCCAGACTGGCAACAACCAAGGCAAATACGTAGTAGCCATGGACCCGCTGGATGGTTCCTCCAACATCGACGTTAACGTTAGCATCGGTACTATTTTCAGTATCTACCGGCGTATTTCTCCCACCGGCACCGTGGGCAATGAGCAGGACTGTCTCCAGCGGGGTACCCACCAAGTGGCGGCTGGCTATGTAATTTATGGCTCCAGCACCATGCTGGTGTATACCACTGGCAACGGCGTAAATGGCTTTACCTACGAGCCTTCTCTAGGTGAATTCTTCCTCTCGCACCCTAATATCACCATCCCGGCTAGCGGCACCGTTTATTCGATCAACGAAGGCAGTGCCGAATCCTTCTCCGAAGGGCTGGCGGCTTTCATCGCACATTGCAAGAAGCAAAGCTATTCGGCACGCTACATTGGGTCGTTGGTAGCCGACTTCCACCGCAACCTGTTGAAGGGCGGTATTTATATTTATCCGGCAACCAAAAAATCGCCCAGTGGTAAGCTCCGCTTGTTGTACGAGTGCAATCCGTTGGCTTTCATTGTGGAGCAAGCGGGTGGCAAGTCCAGCAACGGCTATACACGAACAATGGAAATCGAGCCTACCGGCTTGCACGACCGTTGCCCAGTTATCATTGGCTCCAAGGAGTTAGTGGAGAAGGCCGAAGAGTTTTTGGCTGCTGAACACTCCGAAGCTCCCATTGTAAATAGCTAAGCCATCAAAGGTACCTAGCTTCTATCTATAACAAAGAAGGCCGCTTGCATACGCAAGCGGCCTTCTTTATAAGGGCAAGACGAAAGAGGAGTTTAAGCGCTCTTCTCAGTAGCTTCTGGATTGGCAGTTGCATCCGAGTCAGCTTCCGTCGGAATGATACCTGCGGTGCTTAGTGCTTCGTCGTCGGCTGGCTGCTCTTGCTGTGTTCCAGCATCTTCGCCTGGCGTGGCGGCTTCTTGGTATTCCAAGCGGCTGCTAACGGCGTGGTACCACGTCACCAATTTCTTGATGTCGGACAAGTACACGCGCTGACGGTCATAGTCAGGAATGATGTCGCCCATGAAGGCTACCAAGTCCTGATCATTCGACTTGTTGCTCAGCGGTAGGGCTGTGCCGTACTTCTGATACACCCGGTCAAACACTTCTGTTAGCGGTACCGTTTGGTCGTAATCCTCGGTGTAAATAGAGATTTCGTGCAAGAGCGAAACCTTGTTGCGTGCCGAAGCTACCGAACGAGTGCCGCGCTCGTCAAGCGATTCGATGATGACGCCAGCACGGGTTGGACGCACTAAGCGGTAAAGACCGGGCATTCCGCTAATGGCGGCAATTTCCTTCAGGTCGTAAGGCATGGAAAAAGAAAGTTAGTCAAGGATACAAAGGTAGGAGAGAAGACGTCACCGCGACGAAGCTAGCCTACAACTTAAAGACAATAGGCAAGCTCGTCAGGATGGCGTAGTCAGGCTTTTTAAACTGAAGCAGCTTCGCCACACGCAAGGCTTCTTCGCCGCAGCCGCCGCCCACGCCTTTCACCAGCTTAACGCCCGACAGCGTGCCATCCGTATTCAGCGTGAAGCTCACGATGCAAGTACCCTGAATTCGGTTGCGTTTGGCCAAAATGGGATACTTCAGTTCCTTTTCTATAAAAGCATACATAGCTTCCTGGCCGCCCTCGTAGTATTCGGCCACGGGAATGGACTTACCAACGTGGCCGGGGGCCGGAGCTGCGGCTTCAGTCGCTGGAGTGGTTTCAGGCGTAGGCGCAGGCGATTTAGATTGAGCTTTCTGGGCAAAAGCTGGGGCCGTGGCCGCCAACAAACCGAAGGCCAGCGCAAACGTGATTTTTTTCATGTTGTGAAAACGAAAAAAGAGAAGAAGCAAAAGGAAAAATGCAAAGTAGGAGGGCAATTAGAAGGCCAATTTAAGAATTCTCAGCCGCCTGAGCCAATTGCCGGTTTACGTCTTCAATAAAGTTGAGTACCTCATCCCGGCCCATCTTTTCAGCAGCAGAGGTGACAAAGTGCCGTGGCAGTTCGTCCCAGCTCTCCTGTAGCTTAGCTAGGTAGCTTTTCACGTTTTGATGCGCCCGGCTCCCCGACATCTTATCGGCTTTGGTAAACACCAACACGAAGGGGATACCTTCGGTGCCCAGCATATCAATAAATTCTAAGTCGGGCGCGAGTGGTGCATGGCGTGAATCGATCAGAACGAACACACAAGCTAGGCTCTCGCGCTTACGCAGGTAGTAATTGATCATCTTTCCCCACTGTGCCCGCGACTCTTTACTCACCTTAGCATACCCATAACCGGGTAAGTCCACCAGAAACCATTCATCGTTGATCAAGAAGTGGTTAATCAACTGCGTCTTTCCTGGTAGCGACGAGGTTTTAGCTAGGCCGTTTTGTCCCGTCAGCATATTAATTAATGAAGACTTGCCGACGTTGGAACGGCCAATAAAAGCGTATTCAGGTAACGTAGGGGGCGGGCATTGCTCGACTCGCGAGTTACTCATCACAAACTTTGCTTCGCGAATGATCATAGACAACAAATCAGGTTAGTACCGGCAAAGGTAGAAGAATCGGAAAGCCAGTAGAGGACATAAATTTCTAATAATACCCTTGTTGTTAATGTTGTAGCCCTATATTTGCGCGAATTGGTGAGTAAGTTCGACAGTGTTTCTCGTAAGCTCTGTTGGATTCTACTATGGTATAGTATCCAACTTACTTCAATAGGATACTATAAAGATTGTATTATGAAATTTATATCTTTGCCCATTATACTACCTCAATTTTTCATAGTTACTATGAGAAGCTAGTGAATAGTTGGAGAAGTGATTTTGTGTTATTATCCTCTCAAGCATTCTCCAGTTTGCCTCAACCCTAGAACCGGTTTTCAGTATAAAACGCATTTCTAGAAGGGACGGCAGGTATTTTGCCTGTAATCCTTTCTTTGTAACCGATTATTTTCAAACTCCTCCTAACAATGGACAACTTAGTCAGAAGGTTATTGAAAGCCTCTTGCGCCTTAGCGCTGGGCGCAGCTATGGCCCAGCCAGCGCTGGCCCAGAGCACGCGCAAGCAGCTAAAGACCGCAAATAAGTTCTTCGATCAAGAGAACTACCGGGCCTCCATCCCTTACTACGAGCAAGTGTTGGCCAAGGAACCGAATAACGCTCAAGCGTTATTCCGAGCCGGTATTGCCTACATGTCCTTTGACAAGGAAAAGGCTAGCGACTATATCTATAAGGCACAACGTCTGAAGCCGAAGGTGTCAAAAGATGTTGAGTATTGGCTCGGCCGCGTAGATCACCTCAACTATAACTTTGATGAGGCTATCACGCACTTCCAGGCGTACAATGCTACGCTCAAAAAGAAGACCGATACTCGCAAAGCGGAGTTGGCTCAACTGATCCAGCACAGCAAAAATGCCAAGGTACAGTTCAACAGCCCTAAGGATATTTTTGTAAAGAACCTAGGTCCGACCGTCAACACGCAGTATTCGGAACACAGCCCGGTTATCTCTACTGATGACAAGCTGCTTCTGTTTACTTCTCGGGGCGAAAACGTAACAGGCGCAGGAAGTGCCAACTCTAAAAAGGGTGGGAACGTCGCTTCCGATGGTGAGTACTACGAGGATATTTTTGAGACCCACCGCATCGACGATGACGAATGGGAAAAGCCTCGCTCCCTGAGCGGCGCGCTCAACGGCAAAGGCCACGATGCATCTACGCAGCTGTTCGACAACGACACGAAGCTGTTGATGTACCGTCAGGACGAAAATGGAGACATCTTCTATTCTGAGAAGGCCGGTGGTGACTGGAGCCCTCCTAAGAAGTTGAACGGCAATATCAACTCAAAAGCGTATGAAGGTGACGCTTACATTACCCCTGATGGCTTAACAATCTACTTCTCGACGGGCAAATACTCGGAAGACGGTACGCTTGACCTGTACTACGCTACACGTCAGCCTGGTGGTGACTGGGGAACGGCTAAGACGCTGGGTAACGCAATCAATACCAAGTATGACGATGATAGCCCGTACCTGAGCCGTGATGGCAAGACGCTGTATTTCAGCTCGCGCGGCCACAACACCATGGGTGGCTACGATATCTTCAAGTCGCAGTGGGATTCGGTAGGCCGTAAGTGGGGCCGTCCTGAAAACATGGGCTACCCCGTTAACACGCCTGATGATGACATCTACTACCGCTTGAGCCCGGATGGTAGCTATGCTTATTTGTCGAGCTACCGCATTGGTGGTTACGGGGAGAAAGATATCTACACGATCAACTACATCAAGAACATCAATATCCGAGGCAAGGTATTTAGCGCCCGTGATAGCAGCTCGGTAATCCCAGGCGTAGAACTGGTGTTCACGGGAACACAGGCCGACAAAACGGCCTTGAGCTACCGCGACGTAACCAAGCCGGAAACGGGTGACTACGGAGTAAGCGTGCTGTCGGGCCGTACTTACCAGGTAGCGGTGTCGAAAGACGGACAGAATATCGTTACGGAAGAGTTTGCCGTACCAATTTCGACCAACGATTCGACGTCGATTACCAAGAACTTCTACGTGCCGTATGTTGACACGACTAGTCAATCAGCTTACGCGTTCAAGAAGATCTACTTCGAGACTGACAAGTACAACCTGCGGCCGGAGTCTATCACAGAGCTAGACAATATTGCTAAAATCCTGAAAGCTAACCCCGGCCTGAACATTTCGGTGGAAGGTCACTGCGATTCACGCAACACCGACGAGTACAACATGGAGCTAGGCGACAACCGTTCGACGGCTGCCTACAAGTACTTGTTGAAGAAGGGTGTATCGGATGCGCGTTTGGTGACGGTGAGCTATGGCGAACGTCGTCCGGCTGCTCCCAACGACTCGCCGGAGAACATGCAGCTGAATCGTCGCGTAGAGTTCCGGGTGATTCTGAAGGAAGGCGAAACTGCTCCCACGATTAATCCTGTATCGTCAGGAGCTACCAGTACGAGTGCTTCTTCTAACGTAGCACCTGCCACCAGCAGCTCTACTCTGACAACCACAACGGCACCGCTGCAACCTGGCAAGACCAAGATAAAGCAGGCTGATGGCACGAAGATCAAAACCAAGGTCGATGAAAATTCTGACAAGGTAAAGGTGAAAGCTAAAGGCCCGCAGGGCGAAGAAGCAAAGACCAAAACCAAGAACGGAACCATCGACTCGAAGGCCAAAGACGCTAACGGCGAAAAAACTAAAGTGAAGACTGACAACGACTAAGCCAGTTCACACATGCTTCCAGCGGGCCGGGCATTACGCCCGGCCCGTTTTTTTTCAACATAATCGTGGGCAAGGCGTTATGTTTGAGCAATTCGCCCATCCATTTTTCGTTCTTGGCTTCAGAAGTATGACTGTTGTACCTTACAAAGACGATGCTGCCGGCAAGAAAACGCAGGTAGCCCAGATGTTTAACAGCATAGCTGGTAAATATGACTTTCTGAATCACTTCTTAAGCGCAGGTACCGATATCTACTGGCGACGTAAGGCTGTGAGCGAGCTAAAACAACTACGCCCAGCCCGCATCCTAGATATAGCAACAGGTACGGCTGATTTTGCTATTGAGACCCTGCGAGCCGCTTCGCCAGACGCCCAGGTGACGGGCGTCGATATTTCCGAGGGAATGTTGGATGTGGGACGGCGCAAGCTAATTGACAAAGGGCTCACCAACCGTATTCACCTAGAGCTAGGTGATTCGGAGAACCTGCCGTTCCCCGATAATCACTTCGATGCAGTGACAGCTTCGTTTGGAGTGCGTAATTTTGAAAATCTCAAAAAAGGTCTCGCTGAGATGCAGCGAGTGCTACGACCTGGTGGGAAAGTGGTTATTCTGGAGTTCTCCAAACCCACCGCTTTTCCGCTGAAGCAAGCGTACAATTTCTATTTCCGGCACATTCTGCCGGTGTTTGGTAAACTAATTTCCAAAGACCGCGCCGCCTATACCTACCTGCCCGAATCGGTGCAGGCTTTCCCGGATGGGCCCGCTTTCCTTTCCATCTTGGCGCAAGTTGGCTTTAAAAACCCCGCATGGCAACCTCTTACGTTCGGCATCAGCTCCATCTACACAGCTCAAAAGTAACGCGCTTCGCGCTAGGAGCCCTAGCGGCGGCAGTTATTACATTTCCTGGTCATGCTCAAAATAAAAGCCGCACCAAGTCTAGCCGCACCAAAAGTGGTCATGTAAAATCCATTACGACGGATAACCTGCCGGGCTATGATGACAAGTGGTTTCACCCTGGCTTTTATATAGCCCCAAACTTTTCCCGCTACCAGATTCAGCAGTCGCCTAGCTACATCCAAGCTATTAACAGCGGACAAGGCATTTCGGCGAATGCGCTGGTTAGTCCGGGCTTCTCGGTGGGCTTTGTCGGTGACGTGCGCTTGGCGGAATACCTGACCTTGCGTTTCACGCCAGGGGTTAGTTTCTTGTCGCGCCGTATTGAGTTTACTAACCAAGGCTACTCGGGACAAGATACCATTGTAACCCAGGAGATTGGCTCTACGCAGATCGATTTGCCGGTGCTGTTCAAGCTGCACTCACAACGGCGGCGCAACACGCGCGTGTACGTGGTAGGTGGCATTCGACCTAGCTTCAACGTGGGTAACCGCCGCAAGAACCCCGAGCTTTTCAAGTTGCGCGCCGACGATACGGACCTGACCCTGGAATATGGTGTAGGGCTAGACCTGTTCTACCCCTTGTTTAAGTTTGCACCAGAGCTTCGCTTCTCGAGTGGTTTAAGAAACTTGCTGTTGCCCGGTACCGATGTTTACAGCAATAGCTTGCAACGCCTGACCAGCAACACCGTAACGCTGTATCTCACGTTCGAATAACTAATTCTAAATGGCTAAATGCTAAAATGGTTGAGTGTTCTGCTGATATACGGAACGCTCAACCATTTTAGCATTTAGCCATTCACTACTCCAAATCATGACTAAAACTGCTTTCATTACGGGCGCCTCGTCCGGAATAGGCCGCGCTACGGCCGTTGCTTTGGCGAAAGCTGGATTCCAGCTAGTGGTAACCGGTCGCCGGGCTGAGCGGCTCCAAGAGCTGGCACAAGAGCTAGCTCCTACACCCATCCATATTCTAACCTTTGATGTGCGCGACCGCGCCGCTGTAGAAGGTGCCGTAGCTAGCTTGCCTACTGAATTTCAAGCAATTGACGTACTGATCAATAATGCGGGTAATGCGCATGGGCTAGCTCCCATTCAGGAGGGAGACCCTAATGACTGGGACATGATGTTAGATGGCAACGTGAAAGGCTTGCTATACGTGAGCCGCGCGTTGCTCCCAGGCATGACCCAGCGCAAGCAAGGCCACATCGTCAATATCGGCTCAATTGCGGGGCAAGAGGCCTATGCGAATGGCAACGTGTACTGCGCGTCGAAAGCGGCGGTGGCTGCTCTTACCAAGGGCATGCGCATTGATTTGGTCCCGCATCATATCAGGGTGGCAGAAGTAAATCCCGGAGCGGTAGAAACTGAGTTTTCGGAGGTGCGTTTTAAAGGTGACAACGAGCGGGCCGCGAAAGTATACCAGGGCTATGAACCGCTACGACCCGAGGATGTAGCAGACGTTATTCAGTTTATGGTAACCCGGCCGCCCCACGTGAACGTGGCCGAGGTGCTGCTGCTGCCGACGGCGCAAGGATCGGCTACGCTGATCAACAAAGAGTAGCTGTACCCTAGCTTTTTACAGCCGAAATAGAGAATCCGGAGCAGAATGACTTATTTCGTTCTACTCCGGATTCTTTTGCTTCTACTGTATGCCTGGTTATCAGTCGCTCGCCGACATTGCTGCTATCGAACAAACGCCGCTTAGCGCGCGCCCTATTGCTTCTGATACGTTCGAAATGCTGCGGCGTGGCGCCACGCTGAACCCAGCAGCGGTTGCCTTGCGCTTTGTATTCAATGGCGAAAAGCCGACGCAGTCAGTTGATTTTAGTTACGCCGAACTGCTGAAACGCTTTTACCAAGCGGCTAATGTATTTCACACGTTGGGAGTTGGCGCGACCGACGTAGTGTCGTACGTGTTGCCTAATTTGCCCGAAACAACCTTCACGCTCTGGGGCGGACAGGCAGCAGGTATCGTCAATCCGATCAATCCGCTGTTGGAGCCCAACCAGATTGTTGAGATTTTGAATGCAGCGGGCACGAAGGTACTCGTCACACTTCGCTCGTTTCCGAAGACTGATATTTGGCAAAAGGTGGAAGCAGTGGCCGCTTTGGTACCTAGCCTCGAAACAATCGTGACCGTGGATATGCTGCCGTATTTGTCGTTGGTGCAACGGCTGGCGGTAGGAGCGATGCGTCTGGGCAAAGGTCGACCGTCGTTGCCGGGCAAGCGTGTGGTAGACTTCAGCCAACTGCTCGACCAACAGCCCCATGACCGGCTTCTGTCGGGGCGACAAATTGCGCCAACAGATACGGCTTGTTACTTCCACACAGGCGGTACCACCGGCACGCCAAAGCTAGCTCCGCTAACGC
The DNA here is from genome assembly GCF_035609205.1 of Hymenobacter sp. GOD-10R. NCBI lineage: Bacteria > Pseudomonadati > Bacteroidota > Cytophagia > Cytophagales > Hymenobacteraceae > Hymenobacter > Hymenobacter sp. GOD-10R. Next base: position 3,831,589 of record NZ_CP141184.1, on the reverse strand, counting down.
ACCACAACCTGACCAGCATTACGTACAGTGCCGCGCAGCTTCTCGGCGACAGCAGCGAAAAGTTGGTGTTTTTCTGCGGGTTGCCGTTGTTCCACGTCAACGGGGTAGTTGTGACGGGCAGTATTCCGTGGTCGTTGGGGCATACGCTGGTGCTTGGGAGTCCGGCGGGGTATCGGGGACCGGGCATTCTGACCAACTTCTGGCAACTCGTGGAGCACTATCGGTTATCGCTGTTTAGCGGCGTTCCAACCATATTCACCCGGTTATTGGAGTTGCCGATTGGTAGCCGAGATGTAAGCTCGTTGCGCTATGCTATTTGCGGGGCCGCGCCCATGCCAGTGGAGGTGATTCGGGAGTTTGAGCGCCGCACAGGGTTGCGTGTGTCAGAGGGCTACGGCTTCACGGAAGGCTCTTGCATCAGCAGCGTTACGCCCTTAGGTGGAGAGCCAGTGCCGGGTTCAATCGGGCTGCGCGTACCATATCAGGAGGTGAAAGTGGTCGTGCTGGATGAGCAAACGGGTAAGTACCAACGTGACGCAGCCGTGAACGAGAGCGGCGTGCTAGTGGTGCGCGGTGCCAACATCTTCCAAGGTTACCTGCAACCCGAGCACAACAAAGGCATCTGGGTAGACACTGGCGACGGCCGTGGTGACTTCTACAACACCGGCGACCTAGGTCGGCAGGATGAGCGTGGCTACTTCTTCATCACGGGGCGCAAAAAAGAGCTCATCATCCGCGGTGGGCACAATATCGACCCCAAAGTAATTGAGGAAGCCCTGGCGCAACACCCAGCTGTAGCGCTGGCAGCCGCTATTGGCAGCCCCGATAAAGATGCGGGTGAACTACCCGTGGCTTACGTAATGCTGAAAACTGGGCAGCAGGCAACGGAAGCTGAGCTGCTAGGGTTTGCTGAAGCCAACATTCCTGAGCGGGCAGCCGTGCCTAAGCACATTTATATCGCCACAGAGTTTCCCCTAACGGCCATTGGTAAGATTCTGAAGCCGGTGCTGGTGAAGCAGGAAATCTGTCGCGTATACGGACAGGAGCTAGCGAAGCTCCCAGACATAACGGTCAGCAGTATTTCCGTGCGTGAAGATAAAAAGCAGGGCTTGGTAGCCGAGGTGAAAGCTACCGGTGGTACTGATGTAACCAATTCGGTTAAGCAGGCGCTAGGTGGTTATGCCGTGCCGTGCGAGGTGACGGCTGGCTAAAACGGGAGTACGAAGTGGGAGCTTCGCGTTATTTCCGCAAATACCTACTCAAATCGGATACCGACGCAATACCTAGCTGTGTCGCTTGTTGCTGCCGCATGAGCAAAGCGTAGGTGTTATTGAAGCCAATGGGCGCCAGCCACTCCAAGCCATAGCGACGCCGGAAGCCATGCTGCACGTACTGATACACCGCTTTCGGGTCACCGTGTAGCGAATCGATGGTGGCGGGAGAGGGCTGGAGCAGCACCAACAGACCGGTGCCGGTATATTCCGGATATAAGTCGATGGCGCCATTGCGAAGCGCTTCGAAGCAGATGCTGGTGCCACCTAGGCCCGTTTTGGTAGCCACGTCGAGGTTGGTGTAGCCGCGAATAAGTGACGCGTACATCTCGGCTAGGATGTATTGCTCCGAAAAGATCTTGGAGCCCAGCACAATAGTCGCTCCGCGCACAGGCTGTGGCGTACGCCATAAGCCACGCTTGCGCAGAAAGTCGAGAGCAACAGCACGGGGTGCTTCGTGTAGATAATCAACGCGGTAGTTTAGCTCCGTCATCACGGAGTCGTTGATTTGGCCGGCTAGCTTTTCCAGCACGGGCCGCAACTCGGGATGCTCCGTAAGTACGCGTTGGCGCACGACGGGCGCAGCGAAATAGGGCGGAAACGCCCGACGGTCGTCGCGGAGTACGCGCAGGTCATAGGCCTTGATACGGCCGTCTGTGGAGTAGCCGTCGATTACATCGACGTCCTTGTGGTGAGCAGCTTCATACACCAGCGCGGGCGCAATAACGACGTTGGGTACATCAAGCTGATATGTGCTGCGCACGCCTGGTAAACCATCAGCCCGGCCCACAAACTCCGGACTAAAGCCAGCCAGTAACTTGCCCGTGGCCCGAGGCAATAAGTAGAGTGCTGCTAGCAAGGGCAACACCACCAGCAACGCACCACCAACGCGCACCAACTTACGCGCACTCAGGTGCTGCAAACCCGCCAGCGCCGCATCAAAAACTAGTGCTAATCCCGCCGCCGGAATAGCGCCCGCCAGAATCATAGCCGGATTATTCAGCGCAATGCCACCGAAGATAAACTCCCCCAGACCGCCGGCCGCAATGTAGGCCGCCAGCGTAGCTACCCCTACGTTGATGACTGTCGCGGTACGAATGCCCGCGAATAAGACAGGCAAGGCCAATGGCAATTCTACGCGGCGTAGTATCTGTCCATCGGTGAGACCTAGGCCCCGAGCGGCTTCCACCACGGCGGGGCTCACGCCTTGTACACCTGCCAGTGTGTTGCGGATGATGGGGAGTAATGAGTAGAGGAACAGCGCAAAGATGGCGGGCTCGGGACCAATGCCGAGAACTGGAATCAGGAAGCCGAGCAGTGCAATGCTCGGTATGGTTTGGAGGATGCCGGTGAAACCTAGCACCGCCGGAGCCAGCCGCGGACGGCGCGTGAGCAGCAACCCTAGGGGTACACCGACCAACACCGCTAGCAACAACGAAGCAGCCGTCAGGCCGATGTGTTGGAGCGTTTGCTGACCTAGCTTACCCGCTTGCGCTTGCCAGAAAGTGAGGAGTTCGGTTAGCGTTTGCAAGCAGCCTCCTCTCGTTGTAAAGCTTCGCCAAAAGCAGACATAAGCCGCGGTAAATCAAGCTGATACTTATTGGTGGGTGAAGCATTGATATTGACAGAAAGCGTCTGATTGTCAACACCGTTTTCTAGTACCTCTATGCTATTGGGTGCGTTGCTCCCAGTGGTGTTTTCGTTCGTCAGATGCTCCAAGGCCTCTTGAATTGTAGCAGAAGGTTGCAGCATAATCGGTGAGCTAGCTGTGTTACTGTGGTTCCTCGACTCAGGCACAAACGGCAGGACATCGGCTAACCGCAGTGTGCGCAGTTGTAGGCTTAGCCGCTCAGCCGCGAAGAACCGGCGCACGAACGCATTAGCTGGCTGAAAAAGCAACTCCCGCGATGTACCGAGCTGCTGAATCTTGCCAGCATCGAGCAGCGCAATGCGGTCAGCTAGTTCGAAGGCCTCGATAACGTCGTGGGTAACCAGCACCACCGTTTTACGACGTAGCTCATCCAACTCCCGAAACTCCCGGCGGATGCTGGCTCGCGTGATGGGGTCGAGGGCACCGAAAGGCTCATCTAAGAGAATGATCGGCGGATCAGCGGCTAGGGCTCGTGCTAGACCTACGCGCTGTTGCTGGCCGCCCGATAGCTGTTGAGGATATTGATTAGCGAAGCGTTCAGGTGGCAAGTGCAGCCGCGTCAGCAGGGCAGTGGTGCGCTGGGTAATGGTAGCCGGATCTTGCCCGAGTAGGCGCGGCACAATACCCACGTTTTCGGCCACAGTGTAATGCGGCAGTAAGCCAACTTGCTGAATAACATAGCCCATGCCGCGCCGGAGCTCCTCGGGTTTCTGGGCGCGAACATCTTGGCCGTTTACCTCCACGCTGCCGTCTGAAGGTTCGATCAGGCGGTTGAGCATTTTGAGCAACGTCGTTTTGCCGCAGCCGCTAGGGCCAAGCAAGACCAACGTTTCGCCCGCCGCTAGCTCAAAGCTGACGTCTTGCACCACAGCTAGGTTGCCGTAGCGTTTGCTAAGATGTTGAACGCGGATAGCAGGAGGAGAAGGGAGAGACACAGGTAGCAAAGCCGGACAATTAGAGCCAGTAAGGTAAGCCGGATACGCCGAAACAACGCAGGTAGGCACGGCAGATGTCGGTTTGGCTTTATCTTGAGGGCCCGATTCATTCCAAGTTCTTCCTTTTATGTTGCCAAAACGCTTATCTGTTCTGCTCGCTGGCTTGCTGCTAGGTTTCACGCAGCTCGTTTTTGCTCAAGCTCCTACGGTTTACTCTACTACCAATCCGCTTGCGCATACCTTCTCCATCGTGGCGCGTGACCCTGCCACCGGCGACATGGCGGTGGCAGTACAAAGTCACTGGTTTTCAGTCGGTACGTCAGTTAGCTGGGGCGAGGCAGGCGTGGGCGTGGTTGCCACCCAGTCTTTCACTAATAAGTCCTTCGGGCTGCGTGGCCTAGCGTTGCTGAAGAGCGGCAAAACAGCCCAACAAGCTCTCGATCAGCTGCTGGCCAACGACGAAGGGCGCGACGTGCGCCAAGTTGCCATTCTCGATGCACAAGGCAACGTGGCGACGCACACCGGCCAGAAATGCATCGACGCGGCTGGGCACGTGAAAGGCACTCAGTTTTCGGTTCAGGCCAACATGATGCTGAACAACACCGTGCCCGCTGCCATGGCCAAAGCTTACGAACAGAGCGCCAGCCTGCCTTTGGCCGAGCGGGTACTAGCCGCCCTCGATGCTGCCCAAGCGGCCGGCGGCGATATTCGGGGGCGGCAGTCGGCGGCGCTGCTGGTCGTGCGCGGCAAAGCCACCGAAGGCGCCTGGGCCGACCGCCTGATCGATCTACGCGTGGACGATAACGAGGTGCCTTTGAAGGAACTACGCCGCCTGCTCAGCCTGCATCGCGCCTACGAGCACATGAACGCCGGCGACCTAGCTGTGGAGAAGAACGACGTACCCGGTGCCATCCGCGAATACCAAGCGGCAGAAAAGATGTTCCCGAACAACTTGGAAATGAAGTACTGGCATGCCATTTCACTAGCTAACAAGCAACAAGTGCCCGCCGCTATGGCGTTGCTGCGCCCTATTTTTAAGCAGGAGCCTAACTGGCGCACCCTCACCGAACGATTGCCTAAAGTTGGCTTGCTCACGGTAAGTGCCGCCGAACTGAAGCAAATCTTAAGTTTGAAGTAATTTCTCCACCGGTCCGCGCCATAGGGGCACGACTAGTAGCTGGCAAGCACCTGCAAAAGCTAGGTACTTAGCATCATTCTCACGATTCGGTTGGCGCTACTAGTCGACCGACAACAGCCTCAAACTAACAGACGGCTTCTCACCTAAACCGCCCTAATTCCATCCCATTTGCTATGCGCTTCTCCTTACTTTCTACTCTTTCATTGCTCTGGGTACTCACGGCCTGCAACCTCGTCCGGCAGCCTGAGAAAGCAGCAGTATCCGCTACGACCACCACTGTTTATTTGGTGCGTCATGCTGAGAAAGACACGACGCGGAGCCTCACTGATCCGCCCCTCACGCCGGCTGGGCGGCAGCGCGCTCTTGCCCTCCGCGACTCGTTGGCGTCGCGTAATCCGGTTGCTCTTTTTACCACCGACACGCGTCGCACCCGCGACACGCTGGTTCCCCTGGAAGCCGCCTTGCAGCTCACGCCCATGAGCTACGACGCCAAAGACCCGGCTAGGCTCGCGGCGCTCATTCGTCGCGAATACGCTGGCAAGAAGGTAGTTGTGGTGGGGCATTCCAACACGTTGCTGCCGCTCATTGAAGCGTTAGGTGTGACCCGACCCATGCGCGAGATTGCCGACGAGCGCTACGATTACCTATTTGAAGTGCGTCTGCCCACTGAGGGCACCGGAACGATAGGGGTGACGCGCTACGGAGCTAGGCGATAAGCCACTAAGATCACTAACTGTTCTCTCCAGTAATCCCCTCAAAACCTACCCTGAATGAAAGCAACCGCTACCGCTTTCCTACTAGCACTCAGCTGCCAACTCACGTTTGCTCAGCAGGGCACCTCACCTGTGCTGAAGGAGGCCAAAGCCGAGACCGTTGGCATGAGCACCGACCGCCTGCAACGTCTCGACCGAATACTGCAAGACTATACGTCCAAAAACTTGGCGCCTGGTGCCATTGCCTACATCGTGCGCGACGGCAAAGTGGTGTACAACAAAGCCTTCGGAGTAGACGATGTGGCCGCGAAGACGGCGCTACAGCGCGACGCTATCATGCGCATTGCTTCCCAAACCAAAGCTATAACGAGTGTCGGAGTGATGATGCTCTACGAAGAAGGCCGCTTTCTGCTCGACGACCCCATCTCGAAGTACATCCCAGCCTTCGCTAACCCGAAGGTGCTCGCTACCTTCAACGAGAAAGACTCTAGCTACACCACCGTGCCAGCCAAGCGAGAAGTGACGATCCGCCAGCTGCTCACGCACACGTCAGGTATCGGCTACGCCGTTATTGGCAGCAAAGAAATTAAAGCCATTTACGCCAAAGCGCACGTTCCCAGTGGAATCGGGACATCAGAAGGTTCGCTGGCTACGGCTATGAATGCCCTAGGTCCGTTGCCGCTTGTGCATCAGCCAGGCGAGCAGTTTACCTACGGGTTAAGCGTCGACGTGCTTGGCTACCTCATTGAGGTGCTGTCGGGCCAGTCGCTTGACGAATACTTTCGCCAGCGCATCTTCGAGCCGCTGGGTATGAAGGACACCTATTTCTACTTGCCCGCTGCCAAGCAGGCCCGCCTAGCCACCCTGTACACCGAAGATGCTACGCGTCAAACTATCAAGATGGGTATGCGTGATGTCATGATGCCCGATCACCCCAAAGTTAAGGGAAGCTATTTTTCGGGCGGAGCGGGGTTGTCGTCGACCATTCAGGACTACGCTATTTTCCTGCAAATGATGCTGAACGGTGGCGAGTACAACGGTCGGCGCTTGCTGAGTCCGACCACCGTGCATATGATGACCATCAACCAAATAGGCGAGGTAGAGCAGGGGGGCGGTAACAAGTTTGGCCTAGGGTTCAGCCTGACGACCGCCAAAACCACTGGGCGCTTGGGCGAGTCGGAAGGCTCGTTTGAGTGGGGCGGCATATTTGGCACTACCTACTGGGTTGATCCAAAAGAGGGCATTGTGGCGCTGCTCTACACCCAGAAGTACCGCAATAGTTCTGCCAACATCCAGGACAAATTCCGGACGCTAGTCTACCAAGCCTTGACCTCTTCGCGGGTGGTACGCTAGCTTGTATTGAGCGCTAGGCGTGCAACCTAGGTTCGCTTTCCTTGTAATTAGCCGAGTCACGCCGGCTGCTGCGTGGCTGTTTTCTTTCCTCAATCTTACCTGAATGATGCATTTTGCTCCGCGTTGGCTTGCTCTGGCTGGGCTAGCTTTTGTTACAACCGTCACCTCCGTATCGGCCCAAACGGGTACCAAAATCGATTCGACGAACATCCGTAAGATCTACGACGAAGCGTTGCTGCGCGGCCAGAGCTACGAAAACCTGCGTCAGCTCACGGGCACTATCGGCGGGCGCCTGAGTGGTTCGCCGCAAGCCGCCCAGGCCGTGCAGTGGGGCAAGGTGACGATGGAAAAGCTAGGTGTCGACCGCGTGTATTTGCAGGAAGTAATGGTGCCGCACTGGGTGCGCGGCCCCAAGGAGAAAGGCCAGATAAAGCCAGCGAAAGGCAAAGGCTTACCGCTGAATCTTTGTGCACTGGGCGGCTCAGTGGGCACCAATGGTAAAATGCAGGCGGGTGTTGTGGAAGTAGATAGCTGGCAGGAGCTAGCGGCTATGCCCGACGACAAAGTCAAAGGGAAATTTATCTTCTATAACCGGCCGATGAACCCAACGTTCATCGAAACGGGCCGGGCCTACGGCGACGCTGGCGACCAGCGCCGGCGCGGAGCTATCGAAGCGGCCAAGCGCGGCGCCATTGGCGCGCTGGTTCGATCGTTGTCGCTGGCCCACGACGATTTTCCGCACACCGGCACCATGAGCTACGATGAGCAGGTGAAGAAAGTGCCCGCCGCCGCGCTCAGCACCAACGACGCCGACAAACTCAGCCAGCTTCTCAAAGCCGACCCCGGCCTGACGGTAGAACTAGAAATGGGCTGCCAGCAACTGCCAGAGGAGAAATCGTACAACGTAATCGGCGAAATCAAAGGCTCGAAGTACCCTAATGAAATCATTTCCGTCGGCGGCCACCTCGACTCTTGGGACCTAGCGCAAGGCGCCCACGACGATGGTACGGGTTGCGTGCAAAGCATGGAAGTGCTGCGGCTGCTGAAAGCCACTGGCTTGCGCCCCGAGCGCACGGTGCGCGCGGTGTTGTTTATGAACGAAGAGAACGGCACACGCGGGGGCAACAAGTACGCTGAGCTAGCCAAGGCGGCCAATGAAAAGCACGTAGCTGCCATGGAGTCGGACGGCGGCGGCTTCACGCCCCGCGGTTTTGGCATCGAAGGCTCGCCTGAGGTCGTGACCAAAGTACAGCAATGGAGCCCCTTGTTCACGCCCTACAAGAGCGAAGAAATCGGACCCGGCCACGGCGGCACCGATATCGGGCCGCTCAAGGAACAAGTGAAAGCCCTCATCGGCTACGAGTGCGACGATCAACGCTACTTCGACATTCACCACACCGCCGCCGACACGTTCGACAAAGTAAACCGTCGCGAGCTGGAGCTAGGTGGCGCCAGCATGGCCGCGCTGATCTACCTGATCAGTAAGTACGGACTGTAGCAGCTTAGTGCCCAAAACCCGCCTGTTGGCTCCTATACCACGTATAGCGAGCTGCCAGGCGGTTTTTTATGTACTCTACTTAAGCTAAAGCCAGTGAACACGCTCTATTTAGTTGCCTTGCTGCCGCCGGAGCCCGTATTTTCGGAAACGTGGGCGATGAAGCAGGAGGTGAACCGACTCACGGGTAGTCGTAATGCGGTGCGCTTGCCGCCGCACATCACCCTCATTCCGCCCACGCGCCAACCGGATGAGTTCGAAGCTAGGTGCACGGCCGCGCTAACCGCGTTTGCCACCGCGCAGCAGCCCCTGACGGTTGGTTTACACAATTTTGCCTGGTTCGGCAACCGGACGTTGTTTGTGCACGTGCGCGAAGCAGTGGCGTTGAAAGCCTTTCACGCAGAGCTTACTGACTGGTGCGCCACGCACTTGCCCGAGGTGCCCCGCGAAAGTCGGCCATTCACGCCGCATCTCACTCTGGCTACGCGTGATTTGCCGGCGGCGCAGGTGCCAGAGTTGCGTCAGCTCTTTGGTGCTCGTTCGTATGAGGCCACCTTTGCCGTGCAAAACTTTACCTTGTTTCGCCACAATGGACAGCAGTGGCAGCCAAAAGCAACGTTTGAGCTAGGTGGTAGCTAACGTAGGATGCGCACGCCGCGGTGCCTGCTTGCTGTGGCTGTTCGCAAAGCCTAAGCTGTAGAACTGTAAGTGTGCTGATGATCAGCAGATAAGCGGCGATAGTACGTACCGGCGGCGGGCATGATAACTCGTGAAGTATTCTCTTTATTCGTTATCCTTATAGCATGAAAATCATCATCGTCGGTGCTACGGGCACCATTGGCAAAAAGGTAACAGCCGCGCTGGAGAATGACCATGAGCTTGTGAAAGTCGGATCGAAAAGCGGCGATGTGCAGGCTGATATCACGTCGTCGGAATCTATCGAAGCCATGTACAAGCAAGTCGGCGCGTTCGACGCGCTGATCAGTACTGCAGGTGGCGCGCACTTCGGCCCGCTAGCTAGCATGACGGCTGCCGATTTTCAGAAAGGGCTTAATAACAAACTGCTAGGACAGATCAATCTGGTGCTCATCGGTCAGCAATACATCAACCCGAAAGGCTCGTTCACGCTATCGTCGGGCATCTTATCGGATGATCCTGTTCGCAACGGGGCCAACTTAACAACTGTCAATGCGGCGATAAATGCCTTTGCGCGCGCCGCCGCCATTGAGTTGGAGAATGGCGTCCGCATCAACGCCGTAAGCCCTGGCTTGGTAGAAGACTCGGCGGCTATGTTGCCCGGTTTCCCCGGTCACGCGCTGGCGAAGATGGATGTGGTGGTAAGAGCCTACTTGAAGAGCGTGCTCGGCGCCCAAACCGGGCAAGTATATCCGGCAGTTTAGCGCTGCTGACCTTCGCTAGTCAAGGCTGTATGCTCAACAAAAAAGCCCAACTGCCTAGGTAGTTGGGCTTTTGCAGTTCCGGGTCGCTACGTTGCTAACGCAGCGCTGCGGCCTAGAGGCTTGCATGGTATGCAGCGGTAGAACAATTTCTGAGCAAGGAAATTTCCTAACCTCTTAGCAAGCCTAGCACAAGTGCGTAGTTCAGATTTCGCGTGCTGCTCGGAAAGGCCAGCCTGCTTAGTTGGCTTCCAAAATCTGGAAGAGTTCGTCTAGCTTGGGCGTCAGGATGATTTCCGTTCGACGGTTGAGGGCTTTGTTGGCCGCGTTGTCGTTAGCTGCTACCGGCGAGTATTGCGAGCGGCCCGAGGGTGTTACTTGCCCAGACGGCAAGCCCGCCTCCGTCAGAATACGCGTGATTTCCGTGGCCCGCAATACGCTCAAATCCCAGTTGTCTTTCATCCCCGCAATGCGAGCAATCGGTACGTTGTCGGTGTGGCCTTCCACCAGCACGTTCACGTCCTGGTTGCCTTTCAGGGCTTCAGCTAGCTTGCGCAGCGCATCCACACCTTTGGGGTCAACCTTCGTGGAGCCCGATTTGAACAACAGCTGCTCGGAGAGCGACACGTACACCTTGCCGTTTTTTACGTTTACGGTCAGATCGTTGGCGTTGAAACCTAGCAGCGCGTCGCCTACTTTTTGGCGCAGGGCCTTCACCGCCGCGTCTTTCTGGTCGAGAATGCGCTGCATCTCAGCAATGCGCGCTTCCTTGGCTTTCAGGTCTTCCTGCGTGGCTCCTAGGCTGGAGTTGAGCTGACTAACCTGCTGGTTCTTGCTCTGCAAGCTAGCTTTCAAGGCTTCTTCGGTTTGGGCACTTTGCTGTTCCAGTGCCGTTTTTTGGGCTTGTAGCTGGTCGCGGGCGCTCGTCAGGTCCGAATACTGTGCTTGTAGTGCTTTGTACTTCTTCGATGGAACGCACGAAGTACCCGCGCTCAAGAGGCCCACACCCAGCATAGCTGTCAGCGCGGCGCGGGAGAAGGGTAGGTTCATAGAAAAGAACAGGTAAGAAGGTAAGACATCTGTTGCACCCTCAAACGACGCGCCTTTTGAAAGCGTTGTCGAGCTAGGGCTGGGCAAAAGTAATAGGATTCGCCAGTGCTTGCCTGCTTCACGAATCGGGAAAGCGAAAAGGATTGTAAGTACCTAGAAAGCAAAAGAGCGGAAACATCATGTTTCCGCTCTTTCATCTACTCTCTACAATGAAGGCTGTTCTACTTGGTCGTGACAAGAATAACCCCATTCTTGCCCTTCTCGCCATACTGGTCAATGGCTTTCTGTCCTTTTAATACTTCCATTCTATCAATGCTCTTCACGTCCAAGGCTTCGGCCGCTTGGGTGGTAGATTCCTGGCCGTTTACCACTATCAAGACGTTGGCGGGGAAGTTGGCTTTTTCTTGATTACCAGTAGTTGTTACCTTAATGTTTGCCGAGTTCGGGTCTTGGCCGGTGGCCGAAAGGGAGTAGCGCTGCTTGAAGCGCTGAACTGCTTCCGAGTTCTTATTCGCCTTTGTGATGATGCTGATAACGCCGGCTGTCTTAACGCTGAAGAGCTTCTGCGCTTGTTCGCCCTTGAATATGCTCATGCTTTCGATAGTAGCGGGATCCATGGCGGCTAGCACGGATTTATCGCTTTCACGGCCGTCAATGAAATAGATCATATTATCGGGCAGTTTGACGTCGCGCTTTTCCTTGGCTTCGGCGCTGATGTCCACCGTTGTTGGTTGGGCAGCGGCTGTGCTCGGTTCTATTTGCGGCTTCGAGCAGCTGATGGTTGCCACGATTAAGCTAGGTACCAGAAGAGCGTAGGCGAACAGGGTCACCGACGAGGAGCGTTGTTTGTTCATCATGAGGATACGGCTTTTAAGGGTGCGAAATGTGAAATGATTGGCCAGCGCCGCAGTCGGAGCTAGCTTACTGAGCTTAACAAGATTGTACTGGTAGACTTTGGCGTCGAGCAGACCCGTGCGCAGCACGGCGCGGTCGGTGATAAATTCCAGGTTGTCCTGCACGGCGCGACGTAGCCACCACGCGGCCGGATTGAACCAGCAGAAAGCCTGTAGTAGCTGCGCTAGCAGCACATCCAGCGTGTGCCACTGTTGCACGTGCACCTGTTCGTGGCGAAGAATCGCCGGAAGTTCGGCCGCGGTGTGCTGGTCGGGATTCAGGTAGATAGTTTGCCAGAACGAAAACGGATTGACAGGCGCCGCCACTTGCCGAAAAGCTAGCCCCTGCCAGCGCACCAAGCGAGAATGCAGCCGCACCCGGTAAAGGGAGGCTAGCTGAAGCAAGAACCTCGTCAGTAGTAGCCCAGTGCCAGTCCAATAAAGAAGAACCAGCATGTGCCAGTAAGGGAAAGGCTGCGCAGCCGGGCCAGCCAGTACCAAAGGCGACCAAGCCATGGGTAGGAGTGGGGCTGGGATGGGCTGCCGAAACCAGCGCAACAAGGCATCCGCTTCTGCGAAGGGATACATAGTGGCAAACCCAAACGCAAACAGCATAAACCAGCGGTTGAGCCCGTAGAAGGTGAGCCGACGGAGCACTAGGTAGTACGCTGCGCAAAACAGCAGCAAGGCCCCATTTACCTGTAGCAAGTATACGAGTAAGGCTGGCATCGCTATTCCGGCTTTTTTTGCTCGATCATGCGAATAATTTCTTGCAACTCATCGGCGCTGATCTTCTGCTCCTTAGCAAAAAAGGAAACCAGCTCTTTGTAGGAGTTGCGGAAATAGTCGCTCACGAAGCTGCTCATAAACTTGCGGCGGTACTCCTCGGCCCGCACGAGCGGCGTGTAGCGGTAGGAGTTACCGAGCTTGGCGCCCTGCACGTAGCCTTTGCGCTCCAGATTGCGGATGGTAGAAGCGAGGGTTGTGTAAGGCGGCGTAGGAACGGGAAGGCGTTCGAGTACATCTTTTACAAAGCCGCCGTCGAGCTGCCACAGCACCTGCATGGCTTCTTCTTCAGGTTGCGTTAATCTCTCCATAGTTATTACGATTTTTTCGTAATACTACGAATTTTTCGTAATAACGACTAATACTTCGACTATTTATTTTGTGAGCTAGGTGCTCGGCTGCTCAGATACAGCACAGCAAAAGAGGCTGACAGGGTTGTCACGGGCAGAAATTGCGTTCTACTGTCACGATTAGTTAGGTCAAGAGCGGCGGGATAACTATCCTAGGAAGGAAGCGTAACCGCTGAGCGGTAGCATTGCTTGTTATTCGAAGAAAGCTGCCCTACTTGCAGCCTGCTTCTCCGTAGCTTATCCTTCTATATTCGTCATTTGCGTATTCTGCTTCGCTTTTTTGCTGATTTATCGCGCAGCCTAGCCGCTAGTTTACTGCTTCTGAGCGCAGGAGCAGCCCACGCGCAGGCGGCTAAGCCAACCGTGCATTACTGGGTTTTTCTGCGCGATAAAGCAGGTATGCGCTTGCAGCCGGCTACCTACTTTGCACCGCAGGCGCAAGCGCGCCGCCAACGCCAGCACCTGCCGGCTGCCGATAGCACCGACTTCCCCGTGCGCCCCGATTACGTGCGCCGCGTGCAAAACCTAGCCGATACAGTGACCTACGTAAGTCGCTGGTTCAATGCTGTGGCCTGCCAAGCTACGCCCGCCCAAGCTGCCGCGCTGCGCCAACTATCCGGCGTGCAAGCGGTAGTACCGCGCACCACCATCGACCTAGCGCCCGCCAGCCACGCCGAAACGGTCGCCTCAACTGAAAAGGAGCTAACCACCGCCGATCGGCAGCTTGCCCGCCGCCAAACGGCGAGCCTAGGTGCGGCCGCGTTCAAGCAGGCCGGACTCGCGGGCCGCGGGCTACGCATCGCCATCTTCGACGTAGGCTTCTTGGGCGTCGACCGGCATCTAGCTTTTCAGCACCTGATGCGCGATAAACGCGTTGTTGCTACGCACAATTTCGTGCGGGAGCACACGTCAGTGTATGCCAGCGGGCGACACGGCACCGAGGTGCTGTCTTGCATTGCCGGCCTTCTGCCCGATGGTACACCTTTGGGGCTAGCGCCCCAAGCAGAGTTTCTGCTGGCCCGTACCGAACGCCTCTACCGCGAACTGTACGTGGAGGAAGAAGCCTGGCTAGCCGCCGTCGAGTGGGCCGACCGTAACGGTGCCGACATCATCAACTCTTCGCTGGGCTACACCAACCGGCGCTATTTCCCTGAGCAGATGAACGGCCGTACGAGCTTAGTCGCACGGGCCGCCGAGCTAGCTGCTCGCAAAGGCATCCTTGTCGTCAACGCTGCCGGCAACGATGGCGATGATGATTGGCATACCATCGGTACGCCCGCCGATGGCGACTCCGTGCTAGCCGTCGGTGGTCTCGACCCCGATACGTACTTGCATATCGACTTTAGTAGCTATGGTCCGGCGGCTGGCCGACGGCTAAAGCCAAACGTTTCGGCCTTCGGAACGGTGCTAGCTGTTGCGCCGGGCGGTGGGTACGTGCGCACGCAGGGCACCTCGTTTTCGAGCCCGTTGGTAGCTGGCTTTGCGGCGTGCGTCTGGCAGCAAAATCGTCAGCTGCCCGTTATGGAGCTATTTGCCAAGGTTCAGGAATCGGCTACGCTGTATCCTTACTATGATTACGCCCATGGCTACGGCACTCCACAGGCGTCATTCTTTGTGGCCAAGCCCGGTAGTTCGGTCCCCGCAGCGGCTCCTTCTTTCGACTTGGTACGGCAGGATAGCCTGCTCGTCGTTATCATCCGACCGACGGCCGCCTTCGTGCCGGCCCATACACTGCCGCTTTATGCTGATTCGGTAGTGGCCGTCACACCAGATAATCTGTCTGGCAACGTGCCCGCCGTGGGACGCGAGGAACCCATCGGTACGCCTGACGCGAAGACACCCACTGATGACTCATCTACCGTGCCTCTAACTCCACCCAACTATTTGTACTGGCACCTAGCCAATAAGCAAGGCGTACTACGTAGCTACGAAGTACGCGACGTGACACAGCGCGCAGTGTTGCGCATTCCGTTGCGCCTGCTCCAGCCCGGCGACCTTGTCCGGGTGCATTATCGTGGGTATACCCAAAGCTACTTACAGCCATGAGAAAATGGCTGTTGCTCTTTAGTATAGCACTAGCGCACTTGCAAAGTGCTCCTGCGGCCTATGCCCAGCGCGTGCTGCTGCGCGCTGATGTGGCACAGGATACCTTGTCCACTCGCTCTGGCCCAAACCGGACCTATTTCAGCCACCTCTACCTAGGGTACGCCGTCGTGGTCGGACAAGCATCGGGGCCGGGCGCCGACTTACTATTTGGCCGGTCGGGGGAGATGCAGGTTGGGTTGCGTAATAAGGTTCGAGTTAATCAAGCCCTAGCCCTAGGTCTCGACGTGCGCTATGCTCGGCTTGGCTACTACCTAAGGCAAAACGACCGGAAGACGGTGCCAACGCCTGCTCGCTATGAGCGCGAACACCTGTCTTTGTCCCAGTTGCAGGGCGAAGCATTAGTTCGCCTAAGCGCCGGACGACGCGGCAATGCCATCGGCCGCTACGTCGATTTGCTTGGCTGGGGCGGTTGGGTCATGGGCTCGTCGCATTACTACCTAGAATCGGCTACGGCAACCGCTAAAAAACGGCAAGTAACTGAGCGTGGACTCAACTACGTGCAACGCTGGCCCTATGGAACGGGCGTGCGCCTAGGCGCGGGGCGCTATGCCATCACCGGCCGCTACCGGCTGTCATCCACTTTCGCGGGAGCCGCACAGAGCCATTACCCGGAGCTCCCGCGCTGGACGATAGGGCTGGAGCTAGGCTGGTTTTGATAGGCTGGCAGGGCCTATTTAGGTCAAATATTTACATATATAAAGATCCAACTGCACAATTTGGTACAAAATTGGCTGCTGTTCTGTATCATCTTAGCCGGCCAGCGGAGCGCTGCTGTTCCTTGCTGGATTCATACTGATGAATGTGGATTACTCTATTATGAAAAAACTGATTCTCCCTATGGCGTTTGTTGCTTTGCTGCAAATGACCTCCTGTATTACGACCGAGCGGGAAGTAGGGACTGGCAAAACATCCCAGAAGGCCTACAACCCAACGCCTGGTAATCGTATCACCAGCCGAAGTGTGCTGAGTAAGGTGAATGCGCAGCACTACTTTACAAGTGCCAAAGCCAAGGATCAGTTTGTGTTGGTATTGCGAGGCAGCAAAATTGTGAGTGGTCAAGCTAGCTTAGTTATTCTTACCAGCGCCGGCGATACGATTCGCAAGGAGGTAATTCCGGCAGCAGCTCTGCTCAAAGCCAGCGACCTAGATGACCCGCAAGCCGCCACCGTGCGCGACAAAGAAATTGCCATCCTGAAAACGATGAACAGCTTCTTTCACGAGGATCATTTCACCCAGCCTGCGATTCCGCGCTCGGCTGTTCCTCCGGCTAATGTAGATGCAAAAGCCTGGTCAGCCGTGCATGCCGATACCAAAGCCGTAGGGTTTGACTACATAGCTGCTGGCGGCAAAGAGCGCCGTATTGCGTATGCCAAAACATTGCAAAAGGCCGTCATTATTGCTGATTAAAGCTCAAACAGCGATAGATTGTAACGAAAAAAGCCCGCGTAAGCGGGCTTTTTTCGTTGCTCCTGTGAGCAGCACTAATCCGAAAAGTGAAGATGAACGGCCGCAATACGGTAGGGAGCTAAAAAGAACGCGGCGTAGCATGTCAGGAACAATGCTACGCCGCGCTTACTAATACCAATCACCACGGAAAAGATACGAAGTTGCGTATGAATATCGGGTGAAGTAGGGTACTAAGATTTTAGCATTTGCGGAATAAGCCAGCCCACAACCCCGTCGGCGCTGCGCACCAGCCGAAAGCCAGCAAACTCACCTAGCACCGCTACGTTTGTGCGGGCCGGCAATGTGTCAAGTGGGACGGCATCGGTAGCGGGCTGTGCATATAAATCAGTGGCGATGGCAAGAGCCTCACGACGCAGCGGCGTAGTGCTAGCTGGTACAACAGAGCGCGCCAGCACGTAGCCCACACGACCATCGGGCCGCTCGACACGGTACCAATCGGCTTGCGAACCTACGACCAATAGAGGCGTGTCGTGTGCGAGTGCAACCATGACGCTGCCGCGGGCCGTGGGGCTCCGCCGAAGATCAGTGCGCTTCTCGCGCACCCGCACCCACTGACCTAGGCTCTCGGAGGTTGTACGCGGGGTAGCCGGCGAAGCGTCGGCGTGCCGTACGAAGGGGAGGGGGTCTACTGCGCCGCCGGCGCGGTAAATGCCAAAATGCAGGTGGGGCGAGGTGGTGCGAGCATTGCCCGTGTTGCCGACTAACCCGAGCGTATCGCCGCGGCGTACGGTTTGGCCAGGCTGCACCAGCTGCTTATCGAGGTGGGCGTAGTAAAGGTGCTGCCCATGCTCCGCGTCGGCGAGCCACACCACATTACCACCTAGGTTAGTCACGCCCGTGCGTGTAATCAGGCCTGGTGCAGCGGCAACCACCGGAGTGCCGCGCTTGGCGAAGATATCAATGCCTTCGTGGCGGCGCGCACCGCCGTCGCGCGCCATCCCCCAGAAGCTACCGACGGCTGTATCCGTTTTGCCCTGCACTGGGAATCCCAGCGACGGCTCGCGGCGAATGCTCAGCGTATAGCGGCCGTTGCGCAGCAGTTCGGGCTGCACCCTGAGCATGTGCTGCTGGTCGTCTTCGGCTACGTAGCTAAAAGCTAGGTCCGCCGTATCCGCGGAAGCTAGCAAGCGTGGGGTGCCACGGTCGGGGCTCAGTTCGAAAGCGTCGAGGAAAACGTGCGCGTCAGTCCCGGCTGTGAGCTGCAAGCTGATGCGCACCGTTTCGCCGGCCCGAACGCCGTAGCGGTAAGCGGCTGCCGTAGCTTTATCGGCCCGAAAGAGGCCAGTTTCCTTGAAGGGAAGCGTCACTACCAGCGAGTCGTGTAGGGCTCGCTCCGCAGCCGCCAACCAGTCGCGACCTAGGGCCGTTTGATCAAGGCCTGCTTGCCGAAGCCGGCGGGCATACGTATCGTGGGGCGTAGCCTTTTGAAAAATGGCCTGCAGCGTTTGCTGTTTGCCACAGGCTGAAAGCAGAAGAAGCAGGAAAAGAGAAGAGAGAAAAGCGCGCAGCGGCTTAATTAGCATAGAGAAGTAACAGGAAAGCGATACTTTATAAACCCTGCGCTGCCGTTACTAGTTCGTTCTTCGTGTTAGACAGACCGTGGGAGTGACCTTGCCCTACTAGCCCATATGCTCGTAATAAAGGCACTGCGCTAACAGGTTATAGCATGCCAACAGTCCAGCTGCCGACAATGTCGTAAGTTGGGGTTTGAGTCAGTTTGTTTCTGTCTAAAGTAATGATCCTTATGAAGCTCATCGAATGCCCCCGCGATGCCATGCAGGGCTTGCCGGAGTTCATCCCGACAGCCAAAAAAACGGCGTACCTCAATGCCTTGCTGCGCGTCGGTTTCGATACGCTCGACTTTGGGAGCTTTGTGTCGCCCAAAGCCATACCCCAATTGCGCGACACGGCGGAAGTGCTAGCCGGCCTCGATTTGAGCGCCACGCGCACGCAGCTACTGGCCATCGTCGCGAACCTGCGAGGCGCCCAAACGGCGGCTGAATTCCCTGACATTCGTTACCTAGGTTTTCCGTTGTCCGTCTCCGAGACTTTCCAGCTTCGTAATACCAACAAGACGATGGCAGAGGCTATGGCAGAGCTAGGCGAGATCCAGAATGTGTGTGTACAACGCGGCAAAACGCTGATTACGTACTTGTCAATGGGATTTGGTAACCCTTACGGTGACCCCTGGAGCCCGGAGGTAGTGGCTGAGTTCACCCACGCCCTAGCCGCCATGGAGGTGCGCATCGTGGCCTTATCAGATACAGTTGGCGTTTCCTCGCCCGAGTTGATTACCCCCTTGTTCCGCCAACTCATTCCTGCTTTTCCACAAGTGGAGTTTGGCGCGCACTTGCATACTACACCTGCTACGTGGCGCGAAAAGGTGGAAGCGGCCTATGAGGCGGGTTGCCGGCGCTTCGACGGCGCTATCGGCGGCATCGGGGGCTGCCCAATGGCCACGGATACGCTAACCGGCAACATGCCAACGGAGCAGTTGGTGGCCTACTTTGCGGAGCAAGGCGTAGCTTTGGGGATAGATGAAGCAGCTTTTGCCGAAGCGCGCAACGCGGCTAGCAAAGTGTTTCATCTGGCACAAACGCCCTGACCAAGTAAGCCAGTTGTGCTCAGCTCAATGCTCATTGTTAATTACGAATCGAAAAATGCCTGCCGTTGACCTCTTTATTCCTTGCTTTGTAGACCAGCTCTTTCCGCAAACAGCCATGAATATGGTGAAAGTGCTGGAGGCAGTAGGCTGCGAAGTGTACTACAACGGCAACCAAACGTGCTGTGGACAGCCCGCCTACAACGCCGGCTACAAAGCGGAAAGCTGCCAGGTAGCCACCAAGTTTCTCAACGACTTTCCGAACGAGCCCGGCCGTTACATTGTGAGCCCATCGGCCTCGTGCGTAGGCATGGTGCGTGGAGCGTATGCCGAGCTGTTTGAAGGCACCAAAGACCAAAGCCGCTACTTCGGCGTGCAGCGGCGCATTTTCGAAATGACGGAATTCCTAGTAGATGTATTAGGAGTGAAGCGGATTGAAGGGGCACAGCTGACGGGCAAGTACACCTATCATGACTCGTGTGCTGCGCTGCGCGAGTGTGGCATCAAGGAAGCGCCTCGTACCTTGCTCGATAGTGTGCAAGGACTAGAGCGCCTGGAAATGCAAGAGAATGAAACGTGCTGCGGCTTTGGTGGCACTTTCGCCGTGAAATTCGAGGCTATTTCCGTCGCCATGGCCGAGCAAAAGGTCGAGCATGCGCTAGCTACCGGTGCCGAATACCTCGTGAGCACCGACACAAGTTGCCTTATGCACCTCGATGCCTACATCCGCCGCTATGATAAACCTATCCGCACGCTGCACGTTGCCGACGTGCTAGCGAGCGGTTGGTAGTGCGCCAGCGGGTATTTGCCGAAAAGAAAATGAATAGGCTTTTATAAATATAAAAATTACTATATATTTATGTCGTGGTAGCTCCTCGGTTACTACTTCCTCTGCTAATCATTCTTTATTGATCCATCATGTCTACCCTAACGGCGCAGAAACAGTCTGCTTATTCCCACTTGACTTCTATTGACAAGCGCAGCAATCTCTCGCACCGGGAGCTGATGGCGGAATATATTGAGCCCGGCATTCCGGTGGTGCTAACCGATGTTGCCCGGAAATGGGGTGCCATGGGGAAATTCACTCCATCGTTTTTCAAAAAGAACTACGGCCACCTCACAAAAGAGATAAAAGGCAAGTCGTACACAATAGCAGAGGTCGTAGACCGCATCCTGGTTTCTAGCCCTTCCAGCCCAGCGCCCTACCCCTGTAACTTGAATATCGAGCGGTATTTTCCGGAGTTGATGGAGGAGCTAAAGCCCGAGATTGTCTTTGGAAAGTCAGACCGGATCAAACATCCGCTGCTGCCGAAGCTCATGCTACGTGGCACTGAAGTGTATGAAATCTTCTTGGGCGGCAACGGAGCTAGCTTTCCGTATTTGCACGTAGATGCGCTATTTCTGCACACGCAAATAACCCAGCTCTACGGCGCCAAAGATTTTATCCTGTACTCACCGGATCAAGTAGAGTACATGTACCCAAAGGAAGAAAACAAAAAGGTGTCCCAGATAGACATCTTTAATCCTGACTACGAAAAGTTTCCGCTTTTCAAAAAAGCAAAGCCAATACGGGTTACCGTGGAGGAAGGCGAAACGATTCTGTTTCCAACGAAGTGGTGGCATACGACCCAAATTCACGAACCTAGCGTATCAGTAGGCCGGGTGCACTTGAACACCTTGAATTGGGCGGATTTCACGCAGGACAACTACGACTTACGTAAAAAGAACCACCCTGCTGTAGCCCTAGCTACACTAGCTTACGGCAAAATTCTAGGTCGCATAATCGATATGCAAGAGAGAATGAGCATGCCTGCTTAGTCTCAAAAAGAATTAACTAGAAGCCCAAAACAAGAAAGGGAGCGTGCTACTCGGCATGCTCCCTTTCTTGTTTTGGGCTTTTTTCTGTTACAAGCTAGCAGCGTACTTTAAGTGAACTACAGCAGTTTCTGAATCCTTTCCTTTAAGCCTCCAGAGGCTTCCATTAACGGAAGGCGAGCTGCTGCCGAGCACAAACCTAGGGCTTCGAGTATCGCTTTCACGCCCACAGGGTTGCTTTCCTCATACATCAAAGGGTTAAGAGGCAAGAACTCATAGAGGAGCTTACTGGCTTCAGCAAAGTTGCCAGATAAGGCATGGCGCGTCATTTGAGCCATACGTTCGGGGAATGCATTGCCGAGTACGCTAATGACGCCTACTGCTCCGAAAGAAATCATGGGAACGGTGAGTAAGTCGTCGCCGCTGATAAGGAGGAAGTTATTAGGCTTGCGTGCGGCAATGACCATGCATTGCTCTAAGTTGCCGCTTGCTTCCTTGGTGCCAATAATATTATCGTGCTGGGCGAGGCGCAGCGTTGTGTCGGCAGTCATGTTGGAACTGGTCCGGCCCGGCACGTTATAAAGAATGACTGGCACTGGCGAAGCGTCCGCTACGCGCAGATAATGCTGGATAATGCCTTGCTGCGACGGTTTGTTGTAGGCAGGGCTAACAGAAAGAATGGCGGCAATGCCCGTCAGGTCGGTGGCCTGTAGTTGGGCTTCTACGCCCATCGTGTCGTTACCACCCATTCCGTACACGAGTGGTACGCGACCTGCTACGTGTTCTTTCACAACGCGCAGAATCTCCGTTTTCTCGTCAGCCGTCACCGTAGGCGACTCGGCTGTGGTGCCGTTGATGACAAGATATTCGATGCCACCGTCAATAGTGAAGTCGAGTAGACGCCGCAAGGCTACGTAGTCTACTGCATGATCAGGGGTGGGAGTAAAAGGTGTTACGAGTGCGATGCCCGTACCGCGGAGTTGGTCCATGTAAGAAAAAGCTGTTGCTTTGAGCCTGGAAAGGCGGATGCGAAGGTACAAACTCCATTGGTGTGGTTGCTTGGCCTAGGCTTTGCTTTCCGCAAAATATCCGGTTTTTATCCTTGAGACCGGCACTAACTCCCTATGTATTTGTTCCGTACTGCTTCGCTTACAGTCGCCACCTCCCTGGTAGCTGCCCTCTCGCTCTCCTCGTGCGAAACCAAGTCTGCCGCAGCAACTGAGGTTGTTGACAAAGGCACCCTAGCTAGCCCTGAGGCTACTAATACT
Source organism: Hymenobacter sp. GOD-10R (assembly GCF_035609205.1). NCBI lineage: Bacteria > Pseudomonadati > Bacteroidota > Cytophagia > Cytophagales > Hymenobacteraceae > Hymenobacter > Hymenobacter sp. GOD-10R. Next base: position 3,809,299 of record NZ_CP141184.1, on the reverse strand, counting down.
GAGGCTGCGGCGAAACCGCTTGATCCATCGAGCATTCCGGCCAATAAAATTGCTCCGCCTGCTACTATTTACGCTCGCGAGCAAGTGCCCATCTTGTGCTACCATCAGATTCGTGACTGGCGGCCGCGTGATTCACGCCGGGCTAAGGATTACATTGTGCCGGTTGAGACCTTTCGTCAGCAAATTAAAATGCTGGCAGATAGTGGATATCACAGCGTTTTGCCTGATCAGCTATACGCTTACCTCGCTACCGGGGCGCCACTCCCGAGCAAGCCCGTCATGTTGACCTTTGACGACACAGACCTCGATCAGTTTACCGTTGCCAAGCCTGAGCTAGATAAGTATGGCTTCAAGGCCGTCTACTTTGTGATGACTGTGTCACTCGGACGGCCGCATTACATGAGCCGGGCGCAAGTAAAAGAACTCGCCGATGCGGGCAACGTGATTGGCTCACACACGTGGGACCACCACAATGTGAAAAAGTACAAGGGCGAAGATTGGGCAACGCAAATTGATAAGCCCACAAAGCAACTCGAAGAAATTACCGGCAAACCCATAAAATACTTCGCCTATCCTTTCGGCCTCTGGAACCCCGAAGCCATTCCCGAGCTGAAGAAACGCGGCTTTGTGTCGGCCTTTGTGTTGTCGGAGAAGCGTGACCAACAGGATCCGCTGTATACCGTGCGCCGCCTTATTGCGAGTGGGTACTGGTCGCCCAGAACATTGCACAACAGCATGGTGAACAGCTTTTAGACTACACAGATAGGATAAGTAAGACCTAGCCTAAACTTCAAAGCCCCTGTAAGTACCAGAACAAGTGATTCTGGTACTTACAGGGGCTTTGAAGTTTAGGCTAGGTAGCAGTATACTTTATTCGGTCTTCAAGCCGCTCTCTTTTAGCGTCTTAAACCCGCCCGCATTTAAGACCTTACGGAATCCTTGCTGCTGCATAAGCACTCCAGCTTTGCCGCTCCGGTTGCCGGAAGCACAGTAGAGTACATAAGTTTTGGCCGTGTCTAGGTGAGCAATCTGAGTGGAAAAATCGGCCGCCTTGAAGTCAAGATTACGAGCATTCTGTAAGTGGCCGCTGGCGTACTCGTCTGGGGTACGTACATCGAGCACTACCACGTTGGGCTGCTGCATGAGCTGAGCCGTGGTTGCTGGAGCAGCAACGGGGGTAGTTTGGGATTGTGCACAACCAGCAAGGGAAAGTGCAATAGCCGTTGAGGAGAGAAGGTGCAGAAGTTTCATGGGGTAAAACTACGCAAAACGCTGCGCCTGAGCGCAGCGCTGCAACCGTGAGCCAATGGGTGGGAAGTTGGGTGGGAGGTTAGTAGACGGGCCCGGGTGGAAGCCGGTCTGACTCACGGTTGGAGCGCCGCGCCCATGGGCGGCTGGTTAGTGAGCACTAAGGTAAGGGCATTTTTTTACTATGCAAACGGTTGCAGTAATTTTATGCAAACGGTTGCGGTTTTTTCATACAAACCGTGTGCTCTACGCGCTTACGTGACCAATGTTCAGCTGCAGTTAATGCAAAATATCGTCAACCATCTCACTAGTTGTGTCTTCCAGAGCCGGAATCATAGCCAGCAAGTCGGTTTCGTTGATGATAGGCACCTTCAGTTCTGTGGCTTTTTCGCGTTTGGCGGGGCCCATTTTGTCGCCCGCTACCAAGTAGCTGAGCTTTTTGCTGATCGACCCCGTGACCTTGCCGCCATTCTGCTGAATAAGCTGTTGTAGCTCGTCGCGGCTATGCTGCTCAAACACGCCGGAAAGAACAAACGTTAAGCCAGCAAGTCGGTCGCTTACCGGTTTTGGTGGCTCACCTGTGAGAACTAGCTGCACGCCAGCGCTGCGTAGCCTCTCAATGAGCTGACGGTTAGCTTCGTCCTCAAACCACGCAGCTACGGATTCCGCAATAACGCCACCTACTTCTGGCACGGCAGCTAGCTCGGTCATGGAGGCCGCCATCATTGCCTCGATAGTACGGTAGTGATTCACCAGCTTCTCGGCTACCGTTTCGCCCACATAGCGGATACCTAGGCCAAATAGCACCCGATCGAAGGGCACTTGTTTGCTGGCTTCGATGCCGCTGAGCATGTTCTTAATCGACTTCTCACCTAAGCGCTCGAGCTTTACTAACTCATAACGGCGTTGGGACAAGTCGTAGATGTCGGCGGGGGTTTGCACCAGCCCTAGGTCGAAGAAGCGGCCAATAGTTTCAGCGCCCAATCCATCAATATTCAAGGCTTTACGCGATACGTAGTGCTCTAGCTTTGCCTTTAGCTGAGGCGGACAGCCACGTTCATTAGGGCAGCGGAAGTGCGCTTCGCCCTCCGGCCGAATGAGGGGCGTGCCGCAGCTAGGGCATGCCGTCGGATACTGAATAGGCTGGCTATCGGCTGGGCGGGCTGATAGATCAACGCCCGTGATCTTGGGAATAATTTCGCCACCTTTTTCCACGTACACCATATCATTGAGGCGCAAATCAAGGGCAGCAATTTGGTTGGCATTGTGTACGGAAGCGCGTTTTACTACGGTACCAGCTAGCGGCACCGGATCGAGCTGCGCCACAGGCGTGACAGCACCGGTGCGGCCTACGTTGTATTCGACAGCGTTGAGGCGAGTGCGTGCCTTCTCCGCCGGATATTTATAGGCAATAGCCCAACGAGGGCTTTTAGCAGTGTACCCGAGTACTTCCTGTTGCCGGAAGTTATCAACCTTGATCACAATGCCGTCGGTAGCAACGGGCAAGGTAAAGCGCTTCTTGTCCCACTCGTGCACGAAAGCTAGCACCTCGTCGAGCGACTGACACATGCGCCAAGTGTCGGACACGGGCAAGCCCCATGCGTGCAAGGCCTTCAGCGAATCGCTGTGGGCTGCAAAGGCGCCGCGAGTATTGCTCAGGAAGCTATAGGCGAAAAAACGCAAGCGTCGGGCTGCCACCAAGGCCGAGTCTTGCAGCTTGAGGGCGCCGCTGGCGGCGTTGCGCGGGTTAGCGAGCAGGGCTTCACCGTTTTCCTCTCGCTCGGCATTTAGCTCTGCAAACACGGGTAGGGGCATAAATATCTCACCGCGTACCTCAAATTCCTGGGGCTGATTAGCATCAGCGCGCAGGTGCAAGGGCAAGTTCTTGATAGTGCGTACGTTGTTCGTAACGACGTCGCCGCGGGTGCCATCGCCGCGCGTGACGCCTTGCGTGAGCTGGCGGTTTTCGTAAGTAAGGCTCATGGCCACCCCGTCGAACTTCAACTCGCACACATAGGTGTAATCGTCGCCGAGGGTGCGCCGTACCCGGTCGTCAAACTCGCGCAGGTCAGCCTCGGAGTAGGTATTACCCAACGAAAGCATGGGGTAGCGGTGCAAGGCCGTGGGGAACTGCTTGGTGATGGTGCCACCCACGCGCTGGGTAGGAGAGTTGGGGAGAGCAAGTTCTGGATACTGCTTTTCCAGGGCTTGCAACTCGGCTAGCATGCGGTCAAACTCCTGGTCGGGTACCTCGGAAATATCGCGCTGGTAGTACTGATAGTTTAAGTGATGCAGGTGCTCGGTGAGGGCCTGTATCTGCTGCTGAATGGCTTCGGTAGTTGGCATAGAGCGCAAAGGTATTCGGGGCCGGCGAGATAGTTAGGGAGCCAGTTACCCGTATTTGTTCCAACGAAAAACGGCCGCCCAGGTTAGGCAGCCGTTTCGAGGTTATAGCATAAGCAGTTAAACAGCAGGAGCTAGCTCACTGCCTAGGCTAGGTATTTAGTTACATTTTAACTTTTTTCTGCACGGCGCTCTGGTTGGCCTTGCCTCCTAGGTTGCGCTCAGTCAGCACACGGGTTTGCTCCAGTTTACCATTCTTGCCGTAAACTTCCGTTCTGACAAGGCCTACGTTGGGCGAATAGTAGTCGACTACTTTGCTGACGGTACGTAGCAGCATATCCACGTGGGCCAAGGTGCCCGATTCTCGCTCCGATTCGATCTTATAACACGCAAACGTTCCGGCTGGGGTAGTGATAGGGCTAAGGTCGCTGACCACGCGCCGCTTTTGCACTTTGGAGAAAACTTTAGCGATATCCACAACGGAACTGCTTACGTCTACCGTCACGCCCCCGCCCGGCAACTCGCTACCCACCGTCGGTTGGTTGGGCCAAGCCAAAGGTACTGGGGCAAAGGCGAGACGCCGGTCGCGGAAACGGCGCAAGCTCTCGAAGCTGAGCTCCCCCAAACCGTCTGTGAAGCTGGTGTCTTGGCGGCAGCGGTAGGTGAGATCCTGCGAGTGCACCAGCCGGCTTTTGGTGTCGTAGATGCCGCTCTTAATCAGGACGGTATTCGTTGTAATCGTTTGTTTCTTGTTTGTTTCGGTACCTAGGCTGACTACGCGGTTGCGAATTACGCCCTGACTCTTACCGTCCCGATCGAAGAGCTGATACACGTATTCCGTGTTATCATCCAAGCCGAAGGGATGAACGCAGCCACCCGGTGCCGCGGCCGATGTGGGCTGCGTAGTATCGGTGGTTTGCGCGAGGACAGAAGCTAGGGGCAGACAAGCAAAGGTTCCAAGAAGTAGGGGGCGGAAAAGGGCGGAGCAGATCATGTTCGAGAAGAAAACGATAGGTTATTTTTCTACTACGCATGGCCCGCAGATTGGATTCTATAAAGATCCTGTTTTTGCTAGCTGAACGGTAGTTGATTCCGGCTGTTTTCTACCTTAACCTTGTTGGCGACAACGCCCGGCTGAAAAGCTAGGGTTGACAGAGCGGCGCAACTTGCGCCTGGCAGACACGTTTCTTCTGTACTTGGTACCCTTCTTTACATTTTACCCCTATGGCTGACGCTACTTCTCAATCTGCTTCTTCTTGGGCCGACACGGCTGCTTCGTTGCTTTCTAAGCTCTCGGGCGGCGTGGAGCTTACCTGCGCCTTCGACCAAATGGAACTGCAAGTGCCTAATGCACAAAACCCTGCCGCTGCGCCTGCTACATGGCGCCTGAATGGTTCACTCCGCATCAAAACGCGTGGCGAGAGCCCCGCCATAAGTGCATCATCTGGGGCGACTTCTGCGGCAGCTGCCGGCTCGCGCCTTGGCTAGCGGCCTGGAGATAGATGCGCGCCTGGTTCTTTCTTTCAACAACGAAGACATTCAGATAGCTGGCTCAGGCGGCTATCTGATTATCAATTTCCCCAACCAGCGCGTGTTCGATACGCTTACAAGCGGCCCGCCGGGCGGTGGTCCTGAGAAACCCAAGCCGCCCAAAGGGTTCGATCCTTTGCAGCAGCTCAACGACCTAGCCCGGCAGCTAGAGTTGGTGCTCGAACTGCGCGTGGCTGGTAAAACGCACGTAACGTTTGGGGCGGGCCGCTCTCCCAAAATTACGTTTCACGCCGTGCTAGGTAAGATTGGCTCGTTCTTCCGCGGGAGCTAGGTACTATGTCTACCCCAACCCGGTGGATAATAGTATTTTCCACTAGAAAACGAGGGGCGCAGCGCTGGGTTTTTTGTGTACCTTGGGCTACGGCATACTTTATCTAGGCAAAAGGAAAGCACGGAACTAAAGGGCGTTAGAATGGTTTGCCAAAACACACTGCTGTCACTCCCACTGATGAATTCTGATAAAGAACGTAATAAGGTCGGGGCCCGTCGAACGCCCTCCGCTTTTGCCCGCATGGAGCGTATGTCGCCCCTGCTAATGCTATTGTACTTGAGCATGGTGGGAATCACGGTGCTCTTCGTGATTCTGGTAGGCGCCTATTCGCATACCCGTTATTTCAGCGCGCTTCCCTCGGGGCTACATTCGTTCCCCCGCTATTTTTCCATAAGCACCATTGTGTTGCTGGTGAGCAGCTATACCGTCAACCAAGCCCGCCGCATTTACCAGCAAGACGACATGAACAACCTAGCCCGTTGTCTAGGTGCTACTATGATGCTTGGCGCTATTTTCATGGGCCTACAAATAGCGGGTTGGCGCGAGCTGGATGCGCAAGGAGCGCTCTTCTCCGGAGAGGATGGCGACGCAAGCTATACCTACATCTACTTGATTTCGGGGTTGCACATTGTGCACGTCTTGGGCGGCATTATCTTTTTGTTCGTGCTCTTGTTGCGCACGTTGCACGCCTCTCGCGACGCGGTACGCACCTTGGTCTACATCCGCAATCCTTACCGGCGCCTGCAACTACGCATGCTCACGGTATACTGGCACTTCATCGATGTGCTATGGCTAGGATTGTTCGTCGTGTTTCTATTTCTGTATTAACGAAAGCATGCTACAGTTGCTACACAAAAAGCCCTGCTGATACACAGCAGGGCTTTTTGTGTTCCTTCCAACGAGAAGACGAACCTAGGTGCTACGGCTAGGGAGCAATGGTGACCGTGCCGCGGAACCGTTTTTTATCAGTGTATTCGATGAGGTAATAGTAAACACCTGCCGGCAAGCCGCCTCCGTCCCAGTGCAGGTCACGGTTGACTGTGCGGTATACTTCGTTGCCCCAGCGGCTGAAAATCTTGATACTACTGAGCAGAGAGCCACAGTAATCTGGCGGCAAAGTGGGTAGCTCGAAAAAGTCGTTTTTGTTGTCGCCGTTTGGGGTAAAAATGTTTGCTGGCAGGAACGTGAGCGTATCGGCGCTAAACACTTCGAAGCGCACAGTACGGGGGATGGTTCTGGCCGCGCAGCTAGCTTCTTGGAGCTTGAAGGTGACTTCCACTCCGCCCCGGGTCACGATCTCACAGGAAGGGTCCCAGTGAAAAGTGGCCGTGGCTTGTCCTTTGCCATTAACCGGCACGAAGCGCATGCCTGCCTCCGCGAGGTCGA